>JABFYB010000265.1 GCA_013361475.1 Hamadaea sp. | reverse complement strand
GTCGTGGCGGCCGTCGGGCTGGTGGTGGCCGGCGTCGGGATTCTGTGGCGTATCCGCAGGCGGGGAGCTGTCCCGGCCGACCTGTGACGCTCGGGTGATACTGTCCGTCTTCACCTCTCAGGGAGCGGACCATGTGGATGCGTAGAGTGCTGGCCGCCGCGGCGGCGGCGCTCGTCGCCGGGCTGGCGACCGGAGCCGCGACGGCGTACGCCGCACCGACGACGGCAGACCTGGGGGTCTCCGCGTCCGCCGTCACCGGCCGGGTCGGGCAAGCGGTCGACGTCCGATACGTGCTGCGCAACAACGGTCCGCAGAGCGCTGCTCCGCTCACCTACACCGTGCACATCACCGCCCCGCCCGGTACGCGCATCGTCAGCACCGGCGGTGGCGTCTGCCAACCGGCCACCGGGACGCAAGCCCGCTGTGTGTACAGCGCCGCCTTGGCCGACGGCGCCCGCCGCCAGTTGACGCTGCGGCTGCGCATCGACAGCGCGCCCACGGGCTGCGGCGCGGTGGCGATCAGTTACGCCGATGATCCCCGGCCGGGCAACAACAGCGCGGCGGTCCGGGTGGCCGTCGACGGCCGTCCGCGTACGTGCTCCGGCACCGGAACGTCGCCGACGCCGAAGCCCACGAAGTCCAAGGTGTCCCCGACGCCGACCGACGAGCCGACAGTGGACGTCACCGACGAGGCCGCGGAAGAGACCGCCACGGACAGCCCGCAGCCCCAGGTCATGCCACGGGACACCGTCGGCGGACTCGGCCTCGGCTCCGTCCTCGTGATCGGCGGCGGCGCCGTGCTCGTGTCGCTGGGCGGCGTACTGCTGTGGTGGATGCTGCGCAAGGATCCCGAGGACGACCTCGACGACACCACCGGGCCGATCTACCGCTGACCGGTGCGGCGTACGGGCTGCGTAGAGTGGTGCTCGTGACCCGCGCAGACCTGGACAAGGACCGGCACGAGATCGCCGAGATGTTCGACGGTGTGGCCGACCGCTACGACCGGACCAACACGATCCTCTCCTTCGGCCGGGACCGGTCGTGGCGCCGGGCGACGTCGGCCGCCCTCGACCTGCGGCGGGGGGAGCGGGTTCTCGATCTCGGGGCGGGCACCGGCATCTCCACGGTGGACCTCGGCCGGTCCGGGGCGTACGCGGTCGGGGCCGACATCTCGCTGGGCATGCTCGGCGTCGGGCGGCGAGTACGCCCACAGGTGCCGTTGGTCGCGGGCGACGCCTTGGCCCTGCCCTTCGCCGACGCCTCCTTCGACGCGGTGACCATCTCATTCGCCCTGCGTAACGTCAACGACACCGCCGGCGCGCTGCGGGAAATGGCCCGGGTGACCAAGCCGGGCGGCCGGCTCGTGGTGTGTGAGTTCTCCCACCCCACCGTCCCGGTCTTCCGCACTGTTTATCTGTCCTATTTGATGCGCAGCCTGCCCGCCGTCGCTCGCAAGGTGGCGTCCAATCCGGATGCCTATGTGTATCTGGCGGAGTCGATCCGGGCCTGGCACAACCAGTCGAGCCTCGCCGCCGTGATCGCCGAGAGCGGTTGGTCGCAGGTCGGCTGGCGCAATCTGACCGGCGGGGTCGCCTCCCTGCACCGGGCCGTCCGCGTCTGACCTGCCCTTACGCCCGTTGGACCGGTGTGGGAGTACTGGGAAATCTCGGCGGCGGTTTCGGTGAGGAACCCGTCCGGATCGCCGATCTGGAAGCGGCGGCCGCGCAGACCGAGCCTCGGGAAGAAGTGCGAGCTGAGAAACGGTCAGTCAACTTAGTAGGTCGCCCACAGTGTGAAATACGCATTCCACGCGAACTGGACAGACGCTCCGAGCGTCCCGGATCTTGAGCTGCGCAAACGAGACCCAGCTCACTGGTTAGGGCAACCTAAGTCACACGCGTTCACAGAAGCGGTACTAGAGTGCGCCTGAGCCGAGCTTGTGAAGAGTTTCACGAGCGTGTTCAGCGGTGGAGGTGACCGTGGCCACGACTGATATGGACGCCGACGTCATCGTCGTCGGCGCGGGTCCGGGCGGTTCAGCGACCGCCTACCACCTGGCGCGGCACGGTGTGAGCGTCCTGCTGCTGGAGAAGACCGAGTTCCCCCGGGAGAAGGTCTGCGGCGACGGCCTGACCCCGCGCGCGGTCAAGCAGCTGATCGACATGGGCGTCGACACCGGCCCGGAGCAGGGCTGGCTGCCGAACAAGGGACTGCGCGTCATCGGCGGCGGCGTACGCCTGGAGCTGGACTGGCCGGAGCTGGCCAGCTTCCCGAACTACGGCCTGACGCGTACCCGCATGGACTTCGACGACCTGCTGGCCCGGCGGGCGGTGGCGGCCGGCGCGAAGCTGGTGGTCAACACGAACGTGACCGGACCGGTGCTGGACGAGGCCGACCAGGTCGTGGGCGTGACGGCCAAGACGCCGGAGGGCGAGGTCACCTACCGCGCCCCGCTCGTGATCGCGGCGGACGGCGTGAGCGGGCGGTTCCCGCTGGCGCTCGGCCTGACCAAGCGGGAGGATCGCCCGATGGGCGTGGCGGTCCGCCGCTATTACCGCAGTCCGGCCAAGCACGACGACGACTACCTGGAGTCTTGGCTGGAGCTGCGCAGCCGGGAAGGCGGCGACAAGCTGCTGCCCGGCTACGGCTGGATCTTCGGCATGGGAGACGGCCGGGTCAACGTCGGCCTCGGCGTCCTCAACAGCTCCGTCGCGTACGGCAAGACGAACTACCGCCAGTTGCTGGTCGACTGGATGGGCAGCACTCCCGAGGACTGGGGGATGCGGGACGAGGCCAACGCCGACGGCCCGATCATGGGCGCCGCCCTCCCCATGGGCTTCAACCGCACGCCGCACTACACGCGGGGCGTACTGCTCGTCGGGGACTCCGGCGGCATGGTGAACCCCTTCAACGGCGAAGGCATCGCGTACGCG
>JABFYB010000481.1 GCA_013361475.1 Hamadaea sp. | reverse complement strand
GCTCACCCTCGAACTGGGCGGCAAGGGCGCCAACATCGTCTTCGACGACGCCCCGATCGACCAGGCGGTGGAGGGGATCGTCAACGGGATCTTCTTCAACCAGGGCCAGGTCTGCTGCGCGGGCAGCCGTCTGCTGGTGCAGGAGTCGATCCAGGACGAGCTGCTGGACTCCCTCAAGCGCAGGCTCTCCACGCTCCGCCTCGGCGACCCGCTGGACAAGAACACCGACATCGGCGCGATCAACTCCGAGGAGCAGCTCTCCCGCATCACCTCGCTCGTCGAGCAGGGCGAGGCGGAGGGCGCCGAGCGCTGGTCGCCGGCCTGTGACATCCCGGAGAGCGGCTACTGGTTCGCCCCGACGCTCTTCACGAACGTCACCCAGGCGCACCGGATCGCCCGCGACGAGATCTTCGGCCCGGTGCTGTCGGTCCTGACGTTCCGTACGCCGGACGAGGCGGTGGCCAAGGCGAACAACACGCCGTACGGCCTGTCGGCGGGCATCTGGACGGAGAAGGGCTCGCGCATCCTGGCGGTGGCGAACAAGCTCCGTGCGGGCGTCGTCTGGTCCAACACGTTCAACAAGTTCGACCCGACCTCGCCGTTCGGCGGCTACAAGGAGTCGGGCTTCGGCCGCGAGGGCGGCCGCCACGGCCTGGAGGCGTACCTCGATGTCTGACAAGAACGACAAGACCGAGCGCGCCGAGCGACTCTCCGTCTTCAAGACCTACAAGCTGTACGTCGGCGGGAAGTTCCCGCGTTCCGAGAGCGGCCGGGTGTACGAGGTGTCGGACTCCAAGGGCAACTGGCTGGCGAACGTACCGCTGTCGTCCCGCAAGGACGCCCGTGACGCCGTGGTCGCCGCGCGCAAGGCGTTCGGCGGCTGGTCCGGCGCGACGGCGTACAACCGGGGCCAGATCCTCTACCGCATCGCCGAGATGCTGGAGGGCCGCCGCGAGCAGTACGTCCGTGAAGTGGCCGACGCGGAGGGCCTGTCGAAGTCGAAGGCGGCGGCGCAGGTCGACGCCGCGATCGACCGCTGGGTCTGGTACGCGGGCTGGACGGACAAGATCGCCCAGGTCGTGGGCGGCGGCAACCCGGTGGCCGGCCCGTACTTCAACCTCTCCTCGCCCGAACCGACCGGCGTGGTCGCCGTGCTGGCCCCGCAGGAGTCGTCGTTCCTGGGCCTGGTCTCGGTCGTCGCCCCGGTGATCGCGACGGGCAACACGGCGATCGTGGTGGCGTCGGAGAAGTCCCCGCTGCCCGCCCTCTCCCTGGGCGAGGTCCTGGCCACGTCCGACCTGCCCGGCGGCGTGGTCAACGTCCTGTCCGGCCGTACGGCCGAGATCGCGACGCCGCTCGCCGCCCACCAGGACGTCAACGCGATCGACCTCGCGGGCGCCGACGACGTACTGGCGAAGGAACTGGAGATCGCCGCGGCGGACAACCTCAAGCGCGTCCTGCGTCCACAGCCTGTGGATGAGACCGACTGGTCGGCCACGCCCGGTACCGACCGTATGACGGCGTTCCTGGAGACCAAGACGGTCTGGCACCCGACGGGTTCGCTGGGCGCGTCGGGCTCGTCGTACTAGGACCCGGCTGAGCTCCGACGGGCACCGAGACCGGAGAGCCGCGTTTCCCCGCCGTCCCGGGGAGACGCGGCTCTCTGCCGCGCTGCGCCCGCTGCACAGGGTAGCCGGGTGAACGCGGGATGTAGTCGAGGTGTGACGCGCGTTGCAAACGCGGTACGCCGGGTCGTTCCCCGGCCCGGCCATGCCTCACACTGGTGTCCCGTGAGTTCCCAACCGCCCATACCGACGCGAGTCGTGCTGCTCTGCGGCCCTTCCGGCTCCGGCAAGTCCCTGCTCGCCGCCCGCTCCGGTCTTCCGGTGCTGCGGCTCGACGACTTCTACAAAGAGGGCGACGACCCGACGCTGCCGCAGGTCCCCGGGAGCTCCGACATCGACTGGGACCACCCCGACTCGTGGGACGCCGACACGGCCGTCGCGGCGATCGTGGAACTGTGCCGCACGGGCCGTACGAGCGTTCCGCTGTACGACATCTCGCTCAGCGCCCGCACCGGCGAGGAGGCCGTCGAGATCGGCCGTACGCCGCTGTTCATCGCGGAGGGCATCTTCGCGGCCGAGATCGTGACGCGCTGCCGGGAACTCGGCGTACTGGCCGACGCGCTCTGCCTGAGCCGCGGCCCGGTGAAGACGTTCCGCCGCCGCTTCCTGCGCGACCTGAAGGAGGGCCGCAAGTCGGTGCCCTTCCTGCTGCGCCGCGGCTGGCGCCTGATGCGTCTGGAACGCTCGATCATCGCCCGCCAGACCGCCCTCGGCGCCCACGCCTGCGACCGTGACGAGGCCCTCGGCCGCCTCACCGCGGCCGCGGCGGGCCGCTGCCCGGCGGCCAACACGGCGCAGCCGGCGTCCTGAGTCCCAGGCGCCCGCAACCCTCCGGAACGCACGAAGAACGGGACTGGACGGACCCCCCGGCCCTCCAGCCCCGCTCTCGTCGCGCTCACCCTCGTCCCCCGTGGGTGAGCATCCCCCGATTCCCCCGATTCCCTCGGGCTTCCCCCGTAGGTCCCCCGTTGGCCCCCCCGGGCCCCCGTGGGTCCCCCACTTGGTACCGCTCCCCAGCGGTCCCCCCGCACCTTCAGGCGACAAGCTCCCCGAAGGCGTCCTCCTCGTCACGGCCGAAGCTGAGGACCTCGTCCTCGCGCAGCCGGCGGAGGGACCGCCAGATGCTGGACTTCACCGTGCCGACACTGATGTCGAGGATGTCCGCGATCTCCGGGTCGGTGCGGCCCTCGTAGTAGCGGAGGACCAGCATCGTGCGCTGGAGTTCGGGCAGCCGGGCCAGCGCCTGCCACAGGACCGCGCGCAGCTCGGTGCCGCGCATCGCGTCCGTGTCGCCGGGCGTCTCCGGCAG
>JABFYB010000816.1 GCA_013361475.1 Hamadaea sp. | reverse complement strand
CTGGCGCTACCGTGGTGCAGCGGCGAGTGGGCGCCCACCGCGAGGGGTGCTGTGGGTTTCATGGCACTGACTCCTTGACGCGTAGGAGACGACTCCGCGGAGGCGGTGACGGCCGCATTAGCCCGGGTCCGCATTGCCCTGCGGACCCGGGCCCGTGGAGTCGCGGATGACCAGTTCGGTCGCGAGGGTGATCTGCCCGGTGGTACGACGGTCGTCACCGTGTTGCAGGAGCATGTCGACTGCGGCCCGCCCGGCGGCGGCCGTGGGATTGGCCACCGTGGTCAGACCCGGCCGGGTCAGCCGGCTCAGCGCGATGTCGTCTACGCCGACGACGCTGACGTCCTGCGGAACGCGTACGCCCAGAGTGGCGAGGCCTTCGATGAGACCGATCGCCATCAGGTCGTTGTACGCGAGCACGGCGGTGTAGCCCGCTCGGTGCACCTGTTCGGCCGCGACGAGCCCGCCGTCGCCGGTGGGCGCGTTGGGGCCGAGTGGGGTCACCTCGACGGGATCGCCGGGGCCGCCCAGGTTTCGGGCGGCGGCGATGGCGGCCCGGCGGATCTCGCGGTTGGTCCAGGATCCGCGGGGTCCGCCGAGGTAGCCGATGGAACGGTGGCCCAGTTCCGCGAGGTGTTCGATCGCCGAACGGGCACCGTGACCGACGTCCATGACCACTGACGGCAGGCCGGGCACCTGCCGGTTGACCACGACGACGGCCACCTCTCGCGACAGGCCTTCGATGACGCTGTTGGCCAGCCGGGGGCTGACCAGCAGAATCCCGTCGACCTGCTTGGCAAGTGCGCGAACGAGCTCCTCCTCGACCGCCGGGTCTTCGTTGCTGTCGGCGACGAAGACGTGGTAGTCGCGGTGGCGGGCTTCGCGCTCCGCCGCTTTGATCAGCGGCGGGAAGAACGGGTTGGCGATGTCGGCGACGATCAGCCCGATGTTGTGGGTGCGGCCGGTGATGAGCGCCCGCGCCGCCCGGTTGGGGCGGTATCCCAGCTTCTCGGCGGTCTCGAGCACCTTGCTGCGAGTCTCGGGGTTGACCAACTGCGGCGCGGAGAAGGCACGCGAGACGGTGGAGATGTGCACTCCCGACGCTCGCGCGACATCCCGGATGGTCGCCGGCATAGTCACCCCTCTCACTCTTGGTTGGCCAATTAATGCAAACGCTTGCTGTGTTGTCAACGGCCAAATATTGCCGATCGGTTTCCGCAGACCCCACTTCTTCACGCAAATATCCACATCAAGCGGTCGAATCCGGGCGACCCTGTTACCGAACTGTTGACGCCGCTGACGACTCATGGTTAGTTCTGCTGCAAACCTTTGCAGTTCTCCTGGGGAGGCGTCGATGACCGATCCCAAGCGGTATGCGCTGGTCGGAACAGGTTCACGGGCGGAGATGTTCGAGCGGGCCGTCGTCCGCGACCACGCGGCAACGGCGTCGCTGGTCGCGCTCTGCGACACCAATCCGATACGCGTACAGGCACACCAGCGATTCCTCGCCGATCTCGGCGCGCCACCGGTCGCGGCGTACGACGCGGCCGAGTTCACCGACATGCTCGCGAAGGAGCAGGTCGACGCGGTCATCGTGACCACAATGGACAGTACGCACGCGGACTACATCACGCGTGCCCTGCGAGCCGGCTGCGACGTGCTGACCGAGAAGCCGATGACGACCGACCTCGCCGGATGCGAGGCCATCCTCGACGCCGTCCGCGAAACCGGCCGGAACGTCACCGTCACCTTCAACTACCGCTTCAACCCCGTGCACGAGCAGGTCAAGCGCCTGCTCGACGAGGGCGCCGTCGGCGAGATCGGCTCGGTGCACTTCGAGTGGCTCCTCGACGTACGCCACGGCGCGGACTACTTCCGCCGGTGGCACCGGGAGAAGGCGAACTCCGGCGGCCTGCTGGTGCACAAGTCCGGCCACCACTTCGACCTGGTCAACTGGTGGCTGTCCGCCCAGCCGGTGGACGTCTTCGCGTACGGGCGACTGTTCTTCTACGGCGAGAACGGCCGCCGCCACGGTTACGCCCGCGACTACGAACGCGCCCACGGTGCGCCGACCGCCGCGGACGATCCGTTCGCCCTGCACCTCGCCGCTCATCCGCGTCTGCGCGAGCTGTACCTCGACGCCGAAACGGCCGACGGCTACCGGCGCGACCGCAACGTCTTCGCCGACGGCATCGACATCGAGGACGACCTCGCGGTGATGGTGCGCTACAACACCGGGGCCACGATGAGCTACCACCTCACGGCGTACTCGCCCTGGGAGGGGTATCGCCTGATGGTCAACGGCAGCCGGGGCCGGCTGGAGCTGGAGGTGGTCGAGAACGACCACGTCAGCCTGGGCGCCTCCGGAGCGTTGAAGGGCGCCGCGCTGCACGGCGAGGAGGCCGCGGCCGAACAGGGCGGCGTACGCCTGACGCTGCACCGGTTCTGGGAGCCGCCGGTCGAGATCGACGTCCCGGAGAAGTCCCGTGAAGGCCACGGCGGCGCGGACGCCAAGATGGCCGACATCCTCTTCGGCGGCGCGATTGATCCGCTGCGCCGCAGCGCGACCGAGCGCGACGGCGCGCTCGCTCTGTTCACCGGTCTGGCCGCCAACCGTGCCCTGGCCACCGGCGCCCCGGTGCACGTCCCCGACCTGCTGACCCTGTAGCCCCTGGGCCGCCGCTTCCCGAGACCGCACTGGATCAGGGTTCCGGGTCGAATCATGGACGAAGATTCGACCGAGAACCCTGATCCAGCGCCGAGGCCGGCGGCCGCAACGTCCCGAACGGGAGTCGCCTTGCCACACCCTGATCTGCTGTTCCCGGCCGACCCACGGCAGCGGGAGATCGCCCGCGAGCTGTACGCCCACGTCAGGGACCTGCCGCTCATCTCGCCGCACGGGCACATCGATCCGCGGCTCCTCGCCGACGACGAGCCGTTC
>JABFYB010000791.1 GCA_013361475.1 Hamadaea sp. | reverse complement strand
GTGTCAGCGGCTGCGACAGCCTGGGAACAGTCCGGTGACAGGACGGCCGCCGATCGTAGTCGCCATGCCAACGTTTGAGACTCCCGCGCCGATCTCCGCTTCCGTCGACGTCATCCTCGGCGACATCACCTTCGCCGCCGGCGACCGCACCCACACCGTGGTCGAGGTCCAGCCCATCGATCCCACCCGGCCGCTCGACATCCAGGCCGCCGATCAGGTCATCATCGAGTACGCCGAAGGCAAGTTGCAGGTCAAGCACCCGAAGCTGCGCACCGCGTTCGCCCGCCGATACGGCTCGGTACGCGTACTGGTGCAGTTGCCGACTGGTTCCGATGTCCAGGGGACCACCGCCGAGGGCGAATACGTCGTCCAGGGTGTCGTCGGCTCGTGCCGGCTGAAGAACGCCATCGGCGACATCCGCGTCGAGCAGGCGACCGAGGTACGCCTCAAGACGTCCGGCGGCCGGGTGACCGTCGGCCACGTGACCGGCTCGGCCGACGTCACCGCCAACGGGACGGTCCGCGTACGCCGGATCGACGGCGACGCGGAGGTCACCACGATCGGCGGCGAGATCTGGATCGGGGAGGTCGGCGGCGAACTGCGGGCGGATTCGTCCGTCGGCGGCATCTCCGTGGACCTGGCGCACGCCGCCGTCAAAGCGAAGACCGCCACCGGGCACATCCGCGTCGGCGAACTCGGCAGCGGCCCGGTGGACCTGTATGCCGCCATCGGCAGGCTGGAGGTCGGCGTACCGGCGGGCACCGCTGTCCGGCTGGACGCGCACACTCCGACCGGCCGGGTCCGCAACCTGCTGGACGCCGCCGACGATCAGGCCGGCCGGACGGTCAAGGTACGCGCGCGCTGCAGCGGTGGTGGAGACGTCGTCGTGCACCGCGCCGGAGCGACGATCACGTCGCGAGGGTGACCTCGGCCAGCTCCTGCCAGTCCCGTTTCCGCCCGTCCCGGAGCGCCTCGGCGAACACCGTCTCGCCGAGGCGCTGCCGCACCTCCTCGCCGATCCGGGCCGCGTCGAGCTGCGTACGATCAGGCATCCCGCGCACGTTCTCACTGGCCGCGAGCAGTCGCGCGGCCTGCTCGTCCTGACCCTGCCGGGCGGCCTGATCCGCGATCCCGACCAGCGTCTGCGCGATCATCGGCCGATAGCCGAGCTGGACCGCCGCCCGCAACGCCCCGGCCCGGTGCGCCCGAGCCTGGCCGAGGTCCTCGGCGAGGTACCCGAGCATGTCCTGGAGCAGGACGTACAGGCCGCTCGCCTCGTCGCCGGGCCGCATCCGGACGGTCGCCAGGTGTTCCCGGGCCTGGTCCGGCTCGCCCCGGAACCGCGCCAGCTGCGCCTGGGCGATCGCCAGTTCGCCCAGCGTGTCCGGCCAGGTGATGCCGTCGGCCGCCCGCACCGCCTCCGCGAGGGTGATCAGGCTGGCCCGCTCGTCGCCGAGCAGCCAGTACAGCTGGGCCTGCCGGGTCCGGATGCTGACCACCTCCTCGGTCCCGCCCACCTCGACGAGGACCGCGGCCGCTTCCTCGTAGTACGCGCACGCCGCCGCGAACTCGCCCTGTGGGCCGAGCCGATCCGCCAGGAATGTCAGCGCCGCCGAGATCCCCCACCGTTCGCCGAGCGCCCGCGACTCGGCGAGAGCGGCCTCGATGTCGTCGTCCACCTGGTCCACCTCGCGGCCGAGGGCGAGCCGCAGCCGGCTGCGCGTGAGCCGGGCCTGCGCCCGCACCCACGGATCGGCGTTGTGGATCAGCGGCTCGTACGCGGGCAGGAAGTCGGCCGGTTCACGCAGCATCCGTTCCAGCGGACGGGCGAACGCGAGCAGCGGATGGGTGGACCCGCTGCTCTCGGTGTACCGGTAGGCGTCCTCGATCCACTGCTGAGCCTGGTACTGGTCGCCGGCCGCGCCGGAGCTGACGAACAGCGTGACGATGGTGCAGGCCAGCGCGCGTACCTCGTCGGGCACGTCACCGGGGACGGAGGCCCCGGCGATGCTCAGCTCGGTGCCCTCGGCTCGATGCCCGCTGAGGAACCAGTACCACCCCGCCGCGCCGACCAGTCGCATCGCCTGCTCGGCCCAGCCTTCGGCGATCGCCAGGCGCAGGGCCGCGCTGATGTTGTCGTGTTCAGCCTCCACCTTGGACAGCCAGTCGAGCTGCTCGAACCGGCGCAGATGCGGGTCAGCGGTCTCCGTCAGCTCGACGAAGTACGCGACATACGTCCGCCGCGCCGACTCGACCCCGCCGGCTTCGGCCAGCCGCTGGGCGGCGTACTCGCGGATGGTGTTGAGCATCCGATAGCGCGGTTCGCCTTCGCCGTACGCGAGCAGCAGCGACTTCTCCAGCAGCGCGGTCAGCAGATCGAGGGCGTCCTCCCCGTCGGCGCAGACGCGTTCGGCCGCTTCGAGGCTGACGCCACCGGCGAAGACCGAGAGCCGCCGCAGCAGATCACGTTCGGGCTCGCTCAACAGGTCCCAGCTCCAGTCCACCACCGCGCGCAGCGTCCGATGCCGGGCCAACGCCGTACGGCTGCCGCCGGTCAGCAACTGGAACCGGTCGTCCAGCCGATCCGCCAACTGCTCGACCGACATCGTCCGCAGCCGGGCCGCCGCCAGTTCGATCGCCAACGGCATGCCGTCGAGCGCCCGGCATACGCGCGCCATCGTGGCCAGCGTTCGCTCGTCGGAGCCGACGTTACGGCGTACCGCCTCCGCCCGATCGCGGAGCAAGCGAACCGCGGGCGACGCGCCGATCTCCGCCGCCGACGCGCTCGCGGGCGGCAGCGCGAGCGGCTCGACCTGCCACAACGCCTCGCCGGTGATGCCGAGCGGTTCCCGGCTCGTGGCGATGATCCGCAGCCGCCGGCACTCACCCAGCAGCCGGTCCGCGAACTCGGACACCGCCTCGATCATGTGCTCGCAGTTGTC
>JABFYB010000206.1 GCA_013361475.1 Hamadaea sp. | reverse complement strand
CGTGGTCCTGGTGATGGCCGGGGTCGTGGGCATCCTGGCGCTCAACCAGAAGATCAACGAGAACGCGTTCAAGCTCGACAAGCTGCGGGCGGAGCAGGCCCAGCTGGACCGGCAGGAGCAGGACCTCAACCAGCAGATCGCCGCGAAGGAGGCGCCGGGCAACCTGGCGGCTCAGGCTCGCAAGCTGGGCCTGGTCCCGGCGGGCGCGCCGGCCTTCATCCGGCTGCCGGACGGCCGCATCGTCGGTGTTCCGCAGCCGGCCAACGGCGAGCCGGCCATCACCAGCCAGGGGGGCTGATGCCGCAGCAGCGTGGCTCCGACGGACGGGGGTCCGACGGGCAGGGCTTCGGCGACCGTGGGCGCACCGGCAAGTCCGGTGCGCCCACCGGCCGTTCGGGCGGCCAGAACCGCAGCGGACTGGGCCGGGCGCGCGCCTACACCCCCCGCGGCCGCACCGTACGCGAGCAGTCGTCGCTGCGGGTCGTGCCGCCGATCGATCATGAGGAAGAGGAGTCGATCAGGGACTCCCGGACACGCCACGCCGGTGGATCACGACCGAAAGTTCATGATCGCGCGGAAAGGGCGGGCGGGGGCGGGGCGCGCGGAGCAGGGGGGCGCGGGGGGCGCGGGGTCAAGGGGCGGCCGAAGGCGGTCAAGGTGCCCAAGCCGCCGCGTCCGGCCAACCCCCAGCGACGGCTGCGCCTGGCGGCCGGGCTCGCGCTGCTCATGTTCACGGCGGTCGGCGTACGCCTCGTCGAGTTGCAGTTCGAGGGCGCGCCCGCGGCGGCGGCTCAGGGCTTGGACCAACGCCTCGAACACCAGACCCTGTACGCGTCCCGGGGCTCCATTTTGGACCGTAACGGCGCGATCATGGTGCACAGCGTCGAGGCGCGTACGGTGTTCGCCGACCCGACCCTGATCGAGGACCCGGCGGGGGCCGCAGCCCGGCTCGCCCCGCTGCTGGGGCGCCCGGTGTCGGAGTTGCTGCCGCTGTTGGAACCGCACAATCAGCCGAACAGCACCAAGCCGCAGAGCTACGAGGTGCTGGCGCAGGGCGTGCGGATCGAGACCGGCGATGCCGTGCGGGCGCTGAACCTCAAGGGCATCGGCGTCGACCGGGCGGATCGGCGCGACGTGCTCAGCCAGGACGTCGCCGCGAACCTCATCGGCTTCACCGGCGAGGACGGCGGGCTGGTCGGTCTGGAGGCGCGCTTCGACGATCTCCTCGCCGGGAAGAACGGCCTGCGCACCTATGAGGTGGGCCGAGGGGATCAGCTCGACAAGGAGATCCCCGGCGGCTACCACAAGACGGTCCCGGCGCGGAACGGCTCGACCCTGCAGCTCACCATCGACCGGGATCTCCAGTACGAGGTCCAGCGCATCCTCACCGCCAAGATGCAGCAGGTCAAGGCGATCTTCGGGAGCGCGACGGTGATCGACGTCAAGACCGGCGAGGTGGTGGCGCAGGCGAGCTGGCCGACCTACGACGCGGCCAACCCGCTGGCGAGCCGCCCGCAGGATCGGGGCGACGTCGCGAGCAACGAACTGGTCGACCCGGGTTCGGTGCACAAGGCGATCGTGCTGGCCGGGGCGCTGGAGGAAGGCGTCATCACGCCGGACTCGACGGTGACGGTCGCGCCGACGATCAAGGTCGCCGACAAGACCTATGAGGACACTCACCCGTTCCCCAGCGGCACGAAGATCACCATGCCGGGGCTGATGGCGTACTCGTCGAACGTGGGCACCATCAAGATCTCGCAGCAGCTGGGCGCGGAGAACCTCTACAAGTACCAGCGCCTGTTCGGGCTCGGGCAGCCCACCGGGATCTCCATTCCGGGCGAGGCATCCGGGGTCGCCCGGCCGCCGTCGGAGTGGCAGGGGTCGGACTTCGGCTCGATCCCGATCGGCAACGGCGTCTCGGTGACCCCGTTGCAGATGACCGCGGCGTACGCGGCGATCGCGAACGACGGCGTCTGGATCCAGCCGCATCTGGTCAAGAACATCATCGGCCCGGACGGCAAGGTCCAGCCGGCCGTGGCGGCGGCCAGCCACCGGGTGATCAGCGCCGAGCACGCCGCTCAGTTGCGGCAGATCATGGAGCCGGTGACGACGGCGCCGGGGGCGACCGCGCGCAGCGCCGCGATCGCGGGTTACCGGGTCGCCGGCAAGACGGGCACCGGGCGCTATTACGCCACGAACGGGTACGGCAAGGGCGAGGTCGCGTCGTTCATCGGCATGGCTCCGGCCGAGTCGCCGCGCTACGTCATCGGCGTGTTCGCGTACACCCCGGGCGGGAACGGCGGCGTGGTCTGCGGTCCGGCCTTCAAAGAC
Organism: Hamadaea sp.; assembly: GCA_013361475.1. GTDB lineage: Bacteria > Actinomycetota > Actinomycetes > Mycobacteriales > Micromonosporaceae > Hamadaea. The sequence continues at coordinate 38,988 of JABFYB010000206.1, read as the reverse complement.
ATGATGTCCTTCGCGCTCAAGCACTTCGGTGTCGCCCCGAGCGGGGAGAAGCCCCCGACCTTCGTGGCGACCCGCTGACCTCCGGTAGGGTGCTCAAGCGTGCCTGTCAGTCTCCGACCCGCGTCCTGCGAGCCCGTGGCGCTGGCCACCCTGGGTGCGCTGCTCTCGCTCCCGGCCACCGAGCCGGGACCGCTGGTGAGCGGCGTGACGCACGCCAGCGACGAGGTGCTACCCGGTGATCTCTACGCCGCGTTGCCGGGTTCCCGCCGGCACGGCGCCGAGTTCGTCGGCCAGACGGCCGAGGCTGGGGCGGTCGCCGTCCTGACCGACGCCGCGGGGGCCGAGGCGGCGGCCGCCGCCGGGCTGCCCGCGCTGATCGTCGACGATCCCCGGGCGGTGCTCGGGCTGGTCGCCGACCGCGTCTACGGCGAACCGAGCCGCGAGCTGGTGCTCATCGGCATCACCGGGACCGCCGGGAAGACGTCGACGGCGTACCTGATCGAGTCGGGATTGCGGGCGGCCGGGCACGTCACCGGCATCATCGGCACCGTGGAGACCCGGCTCGGCGATCTGCGCGTCACGAGCAAACGCACCACGCCCGAGGCGACCGACCTCCACGCGCTGCTCGCGGTGGCCAAGGAGAACGGGGTCACGGCGGTCGTCATGGAGGTCTCCAGCCACGCGCTGGCCCTCGGCCGGGTCGGCGGCGTCCGCTTCGCGGTGGCCGGCTGGACCAACTTCGGGCTCGACCATCTCGACTTCCACGCCAGCACGGAGGAGTACTTCGCCGCCAAGGCCTCGCTCTTCGACGGACGCGCCCGGTCCGAGGTCCTCAACCTCGACGACCCCGCGCTCACCCCGCTAATCCAGCCCACGACCGTCACCTACTCCGCGTCGGGCGACACCAAGGCCAGCTGGTACGCGGAAAGCGTCTCCGGCGGCTACGACCAGCAGTTCACGGCGTACGGGCCGGGGGGTGCGCCGGTGCGGGCCGGGGTCGCGTTGGCGGGCCGCCACAACGTCGCGAACGCACTGCTGGCGCTGGCTGCGTTGACCGAGGTCGGAGTGGACCCGCAGACGGCCGCCGACGGCATCGCCGCGTGTCCCGGCGTACCGGGGCGGTTGGAGCGGGTGCCGAGCCCCGCGAACTCCCGTCGGGACGTCGTCGGCGTGGTCGACTACGCGCACAAGCCGGACGCGATCGTGGCCGCGTTGAAGGCGCTACGCGAACTGGCGGACTACCGGAGCGGGCGGCTCATCTGCGTCATCGGCGCAGGCGGCGACCGCGACCGGGGCAAGCGCCCGATCATGGGCAAGGCCGCCGCCGACGGCTCCGACCTGCTCATCGTCACCGACGACAATCCGCGGACCGAGGACCCGGCACTGATTCGGGCCGAGGTCATCGCGGGTGTGCCCACCCCGGCTGAGGTCGTCGAGATCGCCGGGCGTCGGCAGGCGATCGACGAGGCCGTCCGCCGCGCGCGGACGGGCGACGTCATCGCAGTCCTCGGCAAGGGCCACGAGACCGGTCAGGAGGTCGGCACCGAGGTGCTGCCGTTCGACGACCGGGTGGAACTGGCCGACGCACTCACCGCGGCCGCGCTGGCGGACGCCCGAGAGGGGGAGCCCGCATGATCCGGATGACGCTGGCCGAGATCGCCTCGGCCGTCGGCGGCACGCTCAGCGAGGCGGACCCCCAGGCGGCGGTGACCGGCCCCGTCGAGTACGACACCCGCCGGGATCTGACCGGCGGCCTGTTCGTGGCGTTCCCCGGGGCCAACGTCGACGGGCACGACTTCGCCGCCCGCGCGGTGGCCGACGGGGCCACGGCGGTCCTCGGCACCCGCGCCGTCCCGGGCGTCCCGATGGTGCTGGTCGACGACGCCCTGACGGCGATCGGACGACTGGCGCGCGCGGTGCTCGACCGGCTGCCGCAGCTCACCGTCATCGGGATCACCGGCTCGTCCGGCAAGACGAGCACCAAGGACATGATCGGCCAGCTGCTGTCGCGCCTCGGCCCGACGGTCGCCCCGCCCGGCACGTTCAACAACGAACTCGGGCTGCCGCACACCGCGCTCATGGCCGACGAGCAGACCCGCTTCCTCGTCCTGGAGATGGGCGCACGCGGGCCGGGCCACCTGACCTACCTCTGCGGCATCGCCCCGCCCAAGATCGGCGTGGTGATCAACGTAGGCGTCGCGCACATCGGCGAGTTCGGGTCCCAGGACAAGATCGCCGAGGCCAAGGGCGAACTGGTCGAGGCGTTGCCCGCCGACGGCGTGGCCGTCCTCAACGTCGACGACCCTCGGGTGGCCGCGATGGCGTCCCGTACGCACGCTCGCGTGGTCGGCGTCGGGATCGCCGACCGCCGGGGAGGCGCTCGCGCCGAGACGCCAGGAGTGCAGTCGGCCGAGGTACGCGCCGACGACGTCACCCTCGACGGGCTCGGGCGCCCGGCGTACAAGCTGATCTGGCCGGAAGGCGAGACGGCCGTGACCCTGACCGTGGCCGGCGCCCACCAGGTGGGCAACTCGCTGGCCGCGGCGGCCGTGGCGCGAGCGGCTGGGATGACCGTGACCGAGTGTGGCGATGGGCTGTCCACGTTGCGCGCGGTCTCCAGCCGAAGGATGGATGTCTTCGACCGTGCCGACGGTGTCACGGTGATCGACGACTCGTACAACGCCAATCCGGCCTCGACCGCCGCCGCGCTGCGCGCGCTGGCCGCCCTGGGCAACGCCCCGGACGGACCCGCCCGCCGCACGGTGGCGGTGCTGGGTTATCACGCCGAACTCGGCGAACACGAGCGGTCCGGGCACGAAGAGGTGGGCCGGATCGCCGCCGAGACGGACGTGAGCCTGCTGGTCGTGGTCGGCGACAACGCCGCGCCGATTCGCGACGGAGCGACGGCGGTGGCGCGATGGGGAGGAGACTCGGTGCTGGTCAGCGATCAGGACGCGGCCGTCGCGCTGCTCGGGGAGCGGCTGCGCCCCGGCGACGTCGTGCTGGTGAAGGGCTCGCGCTATCGGACGTGGCAAGTCGTCGACGCGCTGCGTTCGGAGGACGTGGCATGAGGGCGGTTTTCGTCGCGATCATCGTGGCGTTCGCGGTCTCCTTGTTCGGTACGCCGCTGGCCATCCGAGCGTTCACCCGGCTCAAGGCCGGGCAGCCGATCCGCTCCGACGGACCGCAGATGCACCAGACCAAGAAGGGCACCCCCACGATGGGTGGTGTCGTCTTCATCGTCTCGACCGTCATCGCGTACGTCGCCGGGCACATCGCCCTGATCACCCTGCCCAAGGCGCAGATCGGCCAGGTCCGCCCGACCATCACCGGCCTGGTCCTGCTCGGGCTGTTCGTGTTCTGCGGCGCGGTCGGCTTCATCGACGACTTCCTCAAGGTACGCAAGCGCAACAGCGAGGGCCTCAAGGAACGCGGCAAGCTCCTCGGCCAGCTGATCGTCGGCGTGGTCTTCGGCGTCATCGCGATCTGGCCGATCGACGCGTTCAAGAGCACCAACCAGCAGACCGTGGCCAGCACGAAGCTGTCGTTCATCCGCGACATCGACTGGCTGGAGCTCGGCCGGATCGGCGCCATCATCGTCTTCGTCCTGGTCATCCTCGCGGCCAGCAACGGCGTCAACCTCACCGACGGTCTCGACGGTCTCGCCACCGGCGCCTCGTTCATGGTCCTGTCGGCGTACGCGTTCATCGGGTTCTGGCAGTACCGGCACTGGTGCGCCGACCCCGCGTACAAGTCGGGCTACTGCTACATGGTCCGAGACCCGCTGGAGATCGCCATGATCGGGGCGGCTGCCGCGGCGGCCTGCGTCGGCTTCCTGTGGTGGAACGCGTACCCGGCCCGGATCTTCATGGGCGACACCGGCGCGCTCGGCCTGGGCGGCCTGGTCGGCGGCCTGGCCGTCTCCACCCGGACCACGCTCCTGCTGCCGATCCTGGGCGCGCTGTTCGTCATCGTCACGATGAGCGTGATCATCCAGCGGATCTCCTACAAGACCACCGGTAAACGGGTCTTCCGCATGTCACCTCTCCAGCACCATTTCGAATTAGTGGGCTGGAGCGAGGTCAACATCGTGATCCGCTTCTGGATCATCGCCGGCATCGGCGTGGCGGTCGCGCTGGGCATCTTCTACGCCGACTTCCTGAGCGCGGTCAGCTGATGAGTTCCTTCGACGACCGTGCCGTGCTCGTCGTCGGCTCCGGCACCGCCGGGGCCGCGAGCGCCCGGGCGCTGCTGAAGCACGGGGCGCGGGTCACGGTCGTCGACCAGAAGCCGACGGCCGCTCTCTCGGCGCTGGGCGATCTCGGCGCTCGGATCGTCGTCTCCGACGCTGCGGGCTCGGTAGATTCGGGACTCTTGTCCGGAGTATCGGATGTCGTGGTCTCGCCGGGCGTGCCGCCGTACCACCCGCTCGCTGCCGCAGCGGTGGCGGCGGGAATCGACGTCTACTCCGAACCCGAACTGGCCTGGCGGCTGCGGGGTCCGGGCGCGCCCACCTGGCTGGCCCTGACGGGCACCAACGGCAAGACGACCACGGTCACGATGCTCGAGGCGATCCTGCGGGCCGCCGGGCATCGGACCGGCGCGTTCGGCAACATCGGCGAGCCGCTGGTGGAGTTGCCGGACGGGCTCGACGTGCTCGCCGTCGAGCTGTCCAGCTTCCAGCTCCACTGGTCGTCGCGACTGGCGCCCGAGGCCGGGGCGATCCTCAACCTCGCCGACGACCATCTCGAATGGCACGGCGACTTCGACGCGTACGCGGGAGCGAAGGAAGCGATCTGGCGGTCGGCCCGGGCTGGGACCGGAGTCGCCGTGGGCAACGCCGACGACGCCCGCGTCGCCGCCGCGCTCCACCGGGCGGGCGGATCCGCGCCGATCTCCTTCACGCTGGGTACCCCGTCCCCGGCGACCTTCGGTGTGCTGGACGGCTGGCTGACGACGCCGGACGGGCACCCGATCATCGAGGCCGAGCGGATCAAGCCCGCCGGTACGCACAACGTCGCCAACGCGCTCGCCGCCGCCGCGCTGGCCGTGGCGTACGGGGTTCCCGTCGAGGCCATCCGCGACGGGCTCGCCGGATACGTGCCCGAGCCGCATCGGAACGCGTACGTGACGACGGTGGCCGGTGTGACCTATGTGGACGACAGCAAGGCGACCAATCCGCACGCGGCGCTGGCGTCGCTCTCGGCGTACCCGCGGATCGTGTGGGTCGCCGGCGGTCAGCTGAAGGGGGTGGACGTCGACGAGCTGGTCCGGACGGTCGTGCCCCGGTTGACCGGCGCCGTGCTGCTCGGGGTGGACCGCGAGGAGATCGCGGCCGCGTTGGCGCGACACGCGCCCGAGCTCCCCGTCGTCCAGGTCGCCAGGACTGATGATGGAGCGATGGGCGAGGTCGTCGCGGCCGCGGCACAGCTCGCGCAGCCGGGTGACACCGTGTTGCTCGCTCCGGCCGCGGCCAGCAAGGACATGTTCCACGGGTATGACCATCGAGGTTCGGCGTACGCCGCCGCCGTCCGGGCGCTGACCGGCGAGCAAGGCGGCTGAGGGGCGGGCATGACGCAGGCGACCGGCACACCCGATCCGCCATCCCCGGCGGAGGGGACCGGCTCCGCCCGGGGCACGATCCAGGACGCGCGACCGGCCCGGCCGCCGTTCGATCCGCAGCGCACCGTGCTGGCCTTCGTCTCGGCGCTGCGGGGCCTGCTGGACCGGCCGCTGGCCTCGTACTACCTGCTGCTGGCCTGCGTCGGGCTGCTACTGATCATCGGGCTCACGATGGTCTTCTCGGCGACCGCCGTCACGAACTACAGCAAGGGCCTGAGCCCCTACGGCTCGCTCGTCCAGCAGTTGGCCGCGGCCGCCGTCGGTCTGGTGGCCTTCTGGGTCTGCCAGCGGCTGCCCCGGCGCACCTATCGGGCGGTGGCCCGGCTCCTGCTGATGGTCGCCATCGCGCTCCTGGCCCTGCTGGACCTGATCAACCTCGTCGCCTCGCTGCGCAACCAGTCCACCGCCCAGTGGGGGCCGGTCGAGGCGAGCGGCCTCTGGCTGTCCATCGGCTCGGTCGTCCTCCAGCCCTCCGAGCTGGCCAAGTTCGCCCTGGTCGTGTGGGGCGCCGATGTGCTCGTCCGCAAGGGCGACCGCATCCTTCAGTGGCGAGAGCTGTGGACACCGCTGTTCCCGGCGGTCGGCCTGCTCTTCGTCCTCGTCGGGTACGCCGACCTCGGCACCATGCTCGTGCTGCTGGCGATCTTCGTCGGCATGCTCTTCGTCGCCGGCGTACGCGGGCGGGTGTTCGCCGGGATGCTCGGAGTGGCCCTGCTCGGCATCATCCTGCTCGTCTTCGCCCCCGGCAAGGACTACCGGAAGGACCGGTTCACCGCCTTCCTGGACCCGGCCAACTGCAACAGCAACGAGAACTGCTTCCAGATCAAGCAGGGCTGGTACGCCATCGCCGACGGCAGCTGGTTCGGCGTCGGGCTCGGCAACGGCTCGCTGAAGTGGAACTGGCTCCCCGAGGCGCACAACGACTTCATCTTCGCCGTGATCGCCGAGGAACTCGGGGTCGTCGGCTGTCTGATGGTGGTGACGCTGTTCGCCGTGCTCGCGTACACGGGGCTGCGGATCGCGCGCCGGGTGCCCGACGCCTTCCGTCGGATCGCGGCGGCCGCCGTCACGATCTGGTTCATCAGCCAGGCATTGATCAACATCGGCGGCGTGATCCGGTTGCTGCCGGTCACCGGGCTGGTGCTGCCGTTCATCTCACACGGCGGCAGTGCGCTGGTGGTCTCGCTGGCCGCGGTCGGCATGCTGGCCTCGTTCGCCCGCACCGAACCCGCGGCGGCGGCAGCCCTGCACGCCCGTCCGAGCGGCAAGTGGGTACAGCTACTCTGGGCCCCGTTGCCCGCGATCGCCCGGCGGCACCGCCCGCCGGACGCCGCCACGACATCGGCGCCCACCCCCCGGGCGCCCTCCCGCGCCGAGGCGGGAGCCGGAAGGGGACGGCGAGGCGGCCGCGGGCCGGCCGAGGACTGAGGAGGACAGCGGTGAGTCAGTTGCGTTCGGTGGTGCTGGCCGGTGGAGGCACGGGCGGTCACATCTACCCGCTGCTCGCCTTCGCCGACTGCCTGCGGCGGCACGACCCGGGAATCCGGATCACCTGCCTGGGCACCCCGAAGGGGCTGGAGACCGACCTGATCCCGCCGGCCGGCTACGACCTGCGGCACATCCCGGCCTACCAGCTGCCCCGGTCCATCAACATGAACCTGCTGCGGACGCCCGACCGCATGTACCGCTCGTCGCGGGCGGCCCGGGCGATCCTCGACGAGGTGGACGCGCAGGTCGTCGTCGGCTTCGGCGGCTACGTCAGCGTTCCGGCGTACCTGGCGGCCTGGCGGCGCCACACGCCGATCGTCATCCACGAGGTGAACGTCCCCCCGGGCGTGGCGAACAAGCTCGGCATGAAGTTCACCGAGAACGTCGCAGTGGGCTTCCCGCACCAGGTGGTGCAGGCCGAGGCGCTGCGGGAGGCGACCGTCGTCGGCGTACCGCTGCGGCGCTCGATCACCCAGCTCGACCGCCCGGCCATGCAGGCCGCCGCCCGCAAGCACTTCGGCCTCGACCTCGACCGGCCGACCCTGTTCGTGTTCGGCGCCTCCCAGGGCGCCCGCTCGATCAACCTGGCGATGGCAGGCGCGGCCCGTGCGATCACCGACGCGGGCATCCAGGTGCTGCACGTCATCGGGGCGCGCAACGACGACGTCGAGATCCCGGCCGGCCTGTCGGCGCCCTACGTCACGGTCAAATTCATCAACGAGATGGAACTCGGGTACGCCGCCGCCGACTTCGTCCTGTGCCGGGGTGGCGCGCTGACCTGCGCCGAGACGGCCGCCCTCGGGGTGCCGGCCGCGTACGTGCCACTGCCCTACGGCAACGGAGAACAGCGGCGCAACGCTCTACCAGTCGTTGAGGCCGGTGGAGGCCTGATCGTCGACGACGCCGATCTGACTCCAGAGTGGATCGCGCGGACGCTCGTCCCGCTCGTCACCGACCGCCACCGGGTGGCGGCGATGGGGGCGGCCGCGGCCGCGTACGGGCGGCGCGACGGCGACGAGGCCCTGCGGGAGTTCGTCCTGAAGGCGGCGGGAGTGAGGGACTGATGGCAGCAGTGGAGACCGCGAACATGACCCCGGCCGGGGTGCTCACGGCCGAGGAGCTCGGCACCGTGCACATGATCGGCGTGGGCGGCGTCGGGATGAGCGGCCTGGCCCGGCTGCTGTTGACCCGGGGCATCCCGGTGACCGGCAGCGAGCTGCGGGAGTGGCCGTCGCTGGCCGGCCTGCGGGCGCTCGGCGGCGTCATCCACATGAAGCACGAGCCGTCCAACTTGGACGGTGTGGACACCGTGGTCTACTCCACCGCCATCCCGGCCGACCATCTGGAGCTGGCCGAGGCCCGGCGGCGTGGGCTGCGCGTACTGCACCGGTCCGAGGCGCTGGCCGCGGCGATGACCGGGCGGCGCACCATCGCCGTCGCGGGGACCCACGGCAAGACCACCACGACGTCGATGGCGACGCTGATCCTGCAGCACGCCGGGCTCGACCCGTCGTTCTTCATCGGCGGCGAGGTCGGCGAGGTCGGCTCGAACGGGCACCACGGCTCGGGGGAGTACTTCGTCGCCGAGGCCGACGAGCACGACCGGTCGTTCCTGGTCTACCGGCCGCACGTCTCGATCGTCACCAACATCGACGTCGACCACCTCAACACCTACGGCGACATGGACGGGCTGCGGGCCGGCTTCGCCGAGTTCGCGCGGCTGACCGACGCCGACGGGTTCGTGGTCACCTGCGCCGACGACCCCTACACCCGGGACATGGCCGAGGTGCTGCGCGGCGAGGGCCGGACCGTCTACACCTACGGCGAGGCCGAGGACGCCGACTTCCGGCTCACCGAGATCACCTCCGGCGTCGCCGGGGTCCGCTACTTCGGCTCCCTGGACGGTGAGCCGCTCGGCGAGTTCTCGCTGCCGACCCCCGGCCGCCACCTGGGACTCAACAGCGCGGCCGCGGCGCTCACCGCGCTCAAGCTCGGGGTGCCGGCCAAGACCGTGATCGACGCGCTCGCGGCTTTTCCGGGCGTACGCCGACGGTTCGAGCTCAAGGGCATCGTCAACGGCGTACGCGTCTACGACGAGTACGCGTACCACCCGACCTCGATGACGGCCGCGCTGAGCACGTTGCGCGAGGTCGCCGGAGCGGGCCGGTTGCTGGTGGTGTTCCAGCCGTACCGGGTCTATCGCACCCGCGACCTGCAGGAGGAGATCGCCACCGCGCTGGCCATCGCCGACGAGGCGATCGTGCTGGAGGTGTTCGGCCCCGGTGAGGTACGCGAGCCCGGCCAGGGCGGCGTGGCGCTGACGGCGGCGATCCCGGTGGCCGAGGAGGCCAAGGTCTTCGTCCCGTCGTGGGAGGACGTGCCGGCCGAGGTGGTCCGCCGGGCCCGGGTCGGCGACGTCGTCGTGACGATGGGCGCGCCGCCGATCTCGCTGATGGGCGACGAGCTGATCGCGGCGTTGCGGGGCGACTCCGACGCCGAACCGCTCGACGGGGGCGGCGGCGGTGGCGGTACGCCCTACCAGGCGCGGCATCTGCGCGCCGAGGCCTGACGGACGGATGGGGGACTGACGGGGGATGTCGCAGACGCCGGACGGGCCGCGTCGCTGGCGGCTGGTGCGGGCTTCCCGGGACGCGGTGCCGGCCTCGGTACGCCGATTCATGGCCCGCGCCCGGCGCCGCCGGCTGCGGGCCGCCGCGCCGTGGGGGATCGGCGGGGTGATCGTCGTGCTCGCCGGCGCCCTCGTCTGGCTGGCGTTGCAGACCTCGGTGCTCGGAGTGGACCTGATCCGGGTCACCGGGGTGCAGGTCCTGAGCTCCGACGAGGTACGCGCCGCCGCCGAGGTGCCGAAGGGCACCCCACTGGCCCGGGTGGACACCAAGTCGGTGGCCCGCCGCATCGCCCGGCTGGCTCCGGTGGAGTCCGTCGACATCGGCCGCAGCTGGCCGAACACCCTGACCATCAAGGTGGTCGAGCGTACGCCGGTCGCCGTGGTGCCGCAGGACAAGAAGTTCGCGGTCGTGGACCGGTTCGGCGTCGTGTTTCTCACAGTGGACGACCGCCCCGGAGATCTGCCCGAGATGAAGCTCGCCCAGCCGGGCCCGGACAACCCGGAGACCAAGGCCGGGCTTCAGGTGCTCAGCGACCTGACGCCGCAATTGAAGAGCGAATTGGTGCGCGTGGTCGTGGACGCCCCGGCGAGAATCCGCCTGGAGCTGCGGAAAGGCCGGACGATCGTGTGGGGCGACGCGACTCAGGGCGAGGTGAAAGCGCGTGTCGCGACCGCTTTGCTGACCCGATCGGGTACGCAGATAGACGTGAGCGCGCCCGAGGTGGTGACGATCTCCTAGCCTGATCGGGGAGACAGTCCATAATGGAGCGCTTCCGACACGCCGGACCGGGTCCTTGGATCGCGGCGCGTGGACGCCTACTTTTTCGTCAGAGCCACATAGTTGACAAAACTCTAAGGCTCAACTAGAGGGTGAGGGTTTCACAAGCCTCGCCCTCGCAGCACAGGTAGCACCAGCGCCATCGGGGAACGGCCGGACCCGGGGCGATCCGACCTCGAAAGGAAGGCCCGATGACACCTCCGCATAACTACCTCGCGGTCATCAAGGTCGTCGGCATCGGCGGCGGCGGTGTCAATGCCGTCAACCGAATGATCGAGGTGGGACTCAAGGGCGTCGAGTTCATCGCGATCAACACCGACGCGCAGGCGCTCCTGATGAGCGATGCCGACGTCAAGCTGGACGTGGGCCGGGAACTGACCCGTGGCCTCGGCGCCGGCGCCAACCCCGAGGTCGGCAAGAACGCCGCCGAGGACCACCGGGACGAGATCGAGGAGGTCCTCAAGGGGGCCGACATGGTCTTCGTGACGTGTGGCGAGGGCGGCGGCACCGGCACCGGCGGCGCGCCCGTGGTCGCCAACATCGCCCGCAAGCTCGGCGCGCTCACCATCGGTGTGGTCACCCGGCCGTTCTCCTTCGAGGGCAAGCGCCGCCAGGTCCAGGCCGAGTCGGGCATCGAGGAGCTGCGCAACCAGTGCGACACGCTCATCGTGATCCCGAACGACCGGCTGCTGGCCCTGGGCGACCGCGGCATCACGATGATGGACGCGTTCCGCCAGGCCGACCAGGTCCTGCTCTCCGGTGTGCAGGGCATCACCGACCTGATCACCACGCCGGGTCTGATCAACCTGGACTTCGCCGACGTCAAGTCGGTCATGAGCGGGGCCGGCAGCGCGCTCATGGGCATCGGCAGCGCCCGCGGCGACAACCGGGCGGTCGAGGCGGCCGAGCGGGCCATCTCCAGCCCCCTGCTGGAGCAGAGCATGGACGGCGCGCGTGGCGTGCTGCTGTCCATCGCGGGCGGCTCCGACCTCGGCCTGTTCGAGATCAACGACGCGGCCCAGCTCGTCACGGACGCGGCGCACCCGGAGGCGAACATCATCTTCGGTGCGGTCATCGACGACGCCCTGGGCGACGAGGTGCGGGTGACGGTGATCGCGGCCGGGTTCGACGGCGGCACGCCGACCTACAAGCCGGCCGAGCTGAAGCGGCCGGTGCCGGTCGCCGAGACGGTCATCCGGAACCCGGTGCCGACCAACGAGCCGCCGCGGCAGCCGCAGCGCAAGGTCCTCTTCGACGACGTCGACGTGCCGGACTTTCTTAAGAACGGCTCGTGACGCAGTCGCGTCCCGTTCTTAAGAAAGCAGCTAGCACAGCCTGAAGAACGGATCGCGGCGCAGCCGCGATGAGCCGTGCACGCGGACACTGACGTCGGGATCTCTATGAACAGACGTGACGAAATAGCGGCCAACCTGGCGGCGGTGCGGGAACGCATCGCCGCCGCGTGCGCTGCCGTTCAGCGGCATCCGGACGAGATCACGATGATCGCCGTCACGAAGACCTATCCCGCGTCCGATGTGCTGCACCTGGCCGCGCTCGGCGTACGCGAGGTGGGGGAGAACCGGGATCAGGAGGCGGCCGGCAAGGCGGCGGAGGTCCGGGCGGCCGGCGCCGACGTGCGCTGGCACTTCGTGGGCCAGCTTCAGCGGAACAAGGCCCGATCCGTCGCGTCCTATGCGGACCTCGTCCATTCGGTCGACCGCCCGGCGTTGGCGGCGGCGTTGGCCGAGGCCGCCGCCAAGGTACGCGATCGTCCGCTGGACGTCTTGATCCAGGTGAATCTGGACCCGACCGCTCCGGAAGTGTCGGATCCGCTACACCGGGGCGGCGTGTCTCCTGGCTCGGTGGCCGCGTTGGCCGAGCTGATCGGTAAGGATGAGGCGTTGCGACTGCGTGGCGTGATGGCGGTGGCACCGGTGAACGACGACGCCGGGGCCGCGTTCGCCCGGCTCGCCGCGGTCGCGGCAGGACTTCGGGCCGACCATCCGAACGCGACGGTCGTCTCGGCCGGGATGAGCGGTGACCTGGAAGAGGCGATCGCGCACGGCGCGACACACGTACGCGTCGGCACCGCGTTGCTCGGAAAGCGTGCGCTGCTCGGGTAGCCTGACGGCGGGCGAAACTACATCCGTGTGGTTTGCCCGACCGGCACCCGCGGCGGGCGGAGGCCGCAGGGGCGACGCGCCGCGAACGCTCGCCCCGACGACACTAGGGGGCGGTTGCTGATGAGCGCATTGCGTAAGGCGGGTGTCTGGCTCGGCCTCGTCGAGGACGACGACGAGCGCGACTACGACGACCGCGGTTACGGCTCGGCCAGCTACCGCGACCGGGGCGGTTACCGGGATTCCCGCCGGTCCACCGCCCGGGACTCGGAGTACGACGAGTTCGACGACGAGGAGGACGAGGACGACCTCCCCGCGGTTCCGCGTTCGCGCTACTCGGAGCGCCTGCGTGAGGACCGTGGGCGCACGGACGACCGCGGCCGTGAGCCGTCGTCGCGCTCGGGCGAGTCGCGCTACGAAACCGGCCGCTCGGCCGGTGTGGGGTCCACGGTTCGGCCGATCACCCGTCCGGTGAGTTCCGCCGCTCCGGCTCAGCCGGCCGCCCCGGCTACGCCGAGCAGCGCTTCGAGCCGTTCCGGCGGGCTCTTCGGCACGCGCGAGAACCTGGCGCTGGCTCCGGAGTCGGAGACCGCCGCCCAGATCCAGCCGCGCTCGGCCGTGCCCGCCACGGAGGAGGACCGCCGCTACCAGATCACCACGCTGCACCCCACCACGTACAACGAGGCACGCACGATCGGGGAGCACTTCCGCGACGGTACGCCGGTCATCATGAACCTCACGGAGATGGACGAGGCCGACGCCAAGCGACTCGTGGACTTCGCGGCCGGTCTCGCCTTCGGGCTGCGCGGTACGATCGAGCGCGTCACCCACCGGGTGTTCCTGCTCTCTCCGGCCAACGTCCAGGTGACCGCGGAGGAGAAGGCGAAGATCGCCGAAGGTGGGTATCACCACACTTAACCCGCGCGAGGGATCCCACTGTCGTGTTTTCGATCGTCTGGCAAGTCGTATATCTCCTGCTGTACGCCTTCCTGCTGACCCTTTTGGCACGATTCGTGCTCGGGATGATCCTCCAGTACGGGCGCTGGTGGCACCCCGGCCGAGGCTCGGCGGCGACGCTGGAACTCATCTGGAGCGTCACTGATCCGCCCCTCAAGGCGTTGAGGCGTGTGATCCCACCGTTGCGGATTGGTACCGTTAGCGTCGACCTGGCGGCGATGATTCTGTTGGTTATTCTGTACGTTCTAATGCTGATCGCACAGAAGCTCTACCGGTAGCTTCATCCGACGCCGATGACCACCGCCCGACGCGGCCGCAACTGACCCGAGGAGTTTCGATGCCGCTCACCCCGGCCGACGTGCACAACGTGGCCTTCAAGAAGCCCCCGATCGGCAAGCGGGGGTACGACGAGGAGGAGGTCGACGCCTTCCTGGACGAGGTCGAGCGCGAACTCGCCCGTCTGATCGAGGAGAACAACGAGCTGCGCGCCCAGGCCGAGCGTGGCGGCGGCGGTCGTCCTCCGGCCGGCCCCGGCGCCGACCCGCGCCTCGCGGCCGAGCTGAACGAGCTGAAGATGCAGCTCGACCGCGTCCAGCGGGAGAAGGGCGAAGCCGACCGTGCCGCGCGTGCGATGCAGGCTGAGCTCGACCAGGTGCGGGCCGGTGGCCCCGCCGGTGTCGGCCCGGTCGGCCCGGACGGCGAGCAGCAGGCGCTGCGCGTGCTCATGATGGCCCAGCGCACCGCGGACGACCACGTCTCGGACGCTCGCCGGGAGGCCGACAAGGTCCTCTCCGAGGCGCGCGCCAAGGCCGAGGAGGTCACCCGCGACGCCCGGGCCAAGGCCGACGCGCTCGAACGCGACGCGCGTCAGCGGCACCAGGAGGCGATGGGCGGGCTCGACGCCAAGCGCACCGCACTCTCCAAGCACATCGAAGAGCTCAAGCAGTTCGAGCGCGAGTACCGTACCCGGCTCAAGGCGTACCTGGAGAGCCAGCTGCGTGACCTCGAAGGTCGCGGGCAGGGTCTCGAGGCGGAGATCGCCCGGTCCGAGAACGGTCGCGCGGTCACGGCCGGGGTCACCTCCGGCGCGGGTTTCGGCGCCAGCCGCTAGCACCTCGTGATCTCCGGTGCGGACCCCCGTCCGCGTCGGCCCCTCTCGACGGCCGTGACCCCTCCTCGTGGCCGAGACCTCCAGGCGGCCGGCTCGCCGTTGACCCCCGTCTTCGGCGAGCCGCCTGAAGGAGCACCACGCACCACCGAACCACCCCGACACCCTGTGAGAGACCCGGCGCGGGACCCCGTGCCGGGATGACACCTGGATGCCGATATCGGCGGGGGTGAGCTGTGTGATTGTCGCAAGTCTGCTGCTCATCGTCGTCGCGGTCGTACTGCTGGTCACTGGCCTGATCAACGGGTCGAGCGGAATGCTCGTCGGTTCGATCGGGACCAGCCTCCTGGCCGCGGTCGCCCTCGTGGTGGGCGCGCGGCAGGCCGCCGCAGCCCGCGCTGAGGCGGACTACGACGAGGACGAGCAGGACGAGAGCGACGCGTACGAGGAGCCGGTCAGCCGGTCCCGGGCCACGCGAGACAGTGGCCGGGAGACGACCCGGGAGCCGGAGCAGCCGGTTCGCGGCCGGGTCGCCGAGCGGGCCGGGGAACGGGCCGATCAGACCGGGATCACGATCCCGGCCCAGTCGGCCGGAACCGCGCTCGGAGACGTCGACGACGACGAGGATCCACCGGATGAGCCGGTCGCGCAGCGGGTGCCGCCCGCCGACGCGGCCCGGGTCGCCCGGATGAGCACCGAGGTGCTGGTCATCGATGGCCGGCCGCGTTACCACGTGGCGGGCTGCGTGCACCTCCTCGGGCGGCCGCACGAGCCGCTGCCCGTGAACGAGGCTGTCGAACTCGGGTTCAGCCCGTGCGGGCTCTGCGAGCCGGACAGCGCGCTGTTGGCCGACGCGCGCCGAGTCTGACGGAGCTCAGTCAGCGTCAGGGGACCCGCCCGGGTCCCCTGACGCTGTGTCAGTTAGTTGATCACCATGGCCTAGGATGAGGCATGGCGCAGAGCGTGACGGTCGCGGTGCGGGTCAAGCCCGGCGCCTCGCGGACCAAGGTCGGCGGGCGCCATGACGGCTCGCTCGGACCCGCGCTCGTCGTCGCGGTCACGGCGCCGCCCGTCGACGGTCGCGCCACCGAGGCGGTACGCCGGGCGCTGGCCGGTGCGCTGGGCGTACCGGTGTCGTCGGTGAGCTTGCGCAGCGGCGCGACCGGCCGGGACAAACTCTTCACCGTCGCCGATCCGCCGGCGGAGCTGACCGCCCGGCTCGACGCCTTGCGGGACGGCGCTTGAGCGGGGCGTACTCCTTCGAGGTGGCCCTGCTCATCGGCGCGGGCGTACTGCTCGCCGCGGTTGCGGCGGTCCGCTTCTCCAGCCGTATCGGCCTGCCCAGCCTGCTGGTGTATCTGGCGCTGGGCATGTTGATCGGCGAGTCCGGCTTCGGCATCGAGTTCGAGAACGCCACCCTGACGCGTACGCTCGGGCTCTGCGCGCTCGTGCTGATCATCGCCGAGGGCGGGCTCAGCGCCCGGTGGAGTTCGCTGAAACCGGTCCTCCCGGCGGCCATCGCATTGTCCACCGTGGGCGTCTTCATCAGCACCGCCGTCGTCGGGTTGGTCGTCCATCTCCTCCTCGGCGTCTCGCTGCACTCCGGACTGTTGCTGGGCGCGGTGCTCTCCTCGACCGACGCCGCCGCCGTCTTCTCCACCCTGCGCTGGTTGCGCCTCAAGCCGAAGCTCATGGCCACACTGGAGGCCGAGTCCGGGATGAACGACGCCCCGGCCGTCATCCTGGTCGTCCTCCTGGCGACGCCCAGCCTCGCCGGCGTCCACTGGGCGACCGAGACCGGGCTCATCGCGTACGAGTTGGTGATCGGAGCGGCGCTGGGCCTGCTCGTCGGCTTGGCCGGAGCGTGGACGCTGCGCCGCGCGGCCCTGCCGGCGGCGGGCCTGTATCCGCTGGCGGCGGTCGGGCTGACGGTGCTCGCGTACGCCGCGGGCGTGGTCGTGCACGGCTCCGGCTTCCTGGCCGTGTACGTGGCCGGGGTGATCCTCGGCAATTCCCGCCTGCCGCACCGGCAGGCGATCCTGGGTTTCGCCGACGGACTGGCCTGGCTGGCCCAGATCGGCCTGTTCGTCATGCTGGGCCTGCTCGTGTCCCCGGCCCGGCTGCCGGGCGCGTTGATCCCGGCCCTGGTGATCGGCCTGACCTTGTTGTTGCTCGCCCGGCCGATCTCGGTGGCGGTGTCCCTGCTGCCGTTCACCACGCGCTTTCGCGCTCGCACCATCCGGGCTGACGAGACCCGGGAGACCGCGATATCCGGGACACCGCAGGAAAGCAGACGGCGGGGCCGCCCGAGGCGTCCGCGGTACGAGCGGTTCGGCCGCCGCGACCTGGCCTTCCTGAGCTGGGCCGGGCTGCGGGGCGCGGTCCCGATCGTGCTGGCCACGATTCCGCTGTCGGAGGCGGTTCCGGGGGCGACCGCGCTGTTCGACGCGGTCTTCGTGCTGGTGGTGATCTTCACGCTGGCCCAGACGGGCACGCTCGCCCCGGTGGCCCGCTGGCTGCGGGTCACCTCGCCGGCCGAGCCGACCGAGCTGCGGGTCGAGACCGCCCCGCTGGAGCGCATGCAGGCTGACCTGCTCCAACTGGAGATTCCGGTCGGTTCGCAGCTGGCCGGGGTCCACCTCGATGAGCTGCGGCTGCCGGTCGGCGCGGTGGTGACCCTGGTCCTGCGCGGCGGGGAGGGGTTCGTCCCCCACGAGCAGACCAGGCTGCGGGCCGGCGACAGCATGCTCATCGTCGCGACCGACGAAGTACGCGACGCGACGTTAAGAAGGCTGCGGGAAGTGGGTAAGGCCGGAAGACTCGCGCGATGGATTGCCGGAAATTCAGGTAAGACGGACGATTAGCGGCTAATGTCCGGTACTTGAGTGACCGGCAGTGTCGAACCAGACACTGTCCGGTTTCGGCAACCACGAGTGGCATGTTTGTCGGAAACCTGTGGCTTCCGTATTCTTGCCAACCTACTCCGAGTGCGCGGCACCCGCCGCGCGCCCGTTTTGCATGTGGGGGTATCCCATGGCCGAACCCGCAGGGCGCAAGGCGACCGCGAAGGCCACGGCGGGCGCCGCCGGAAGGACGACCGCGGCCCGGCCCGCGGCCGGGGCGGCGAAGAAAGCCGCCTCGTCCCGGAAGGCGCCCACCCCGAAACCCGCGCCCGCCCGCGCGAACGCGGCTCGGTCGGCCAAGGCCGCCGCGTCCGCCAAGAAGACGGCCTCGGCCAAGGCTGCTCCGGCCAAGGCTGCTCCGGCCAAGACTGCTCCGGGCAAGGCGGCCAAGTCGGCGCCGGCCAAGGCCGCGGCGGACCAGCCGGAGCCGGCGACGAAGACGGCTCCCGCGAAGAGCACCGAGCCGGGGAAGAAGACGACTTCGGCGAAGGCGGAGCAGGCCGCTCCGCCGAAGGCGAAGAAGACCGCTTCGGCGAAGGCGGAGCCGGCGACCTCGGTGGAGGCGGCCCCGGCCGGTAAGGCAACGCCCGCAGCCAAGAAGACGGTCAAGAAGGTGGCGGAGAAGGCGGCCTCGGCCACCAAGCCGGCCGCCGAGGCGGAGCCGGCCAAGGCTGCTCCGGCCAAGGCGGCGCCCGCGAAGGCGACGGCTGCGAAGAAGACGGCCGGAAAGAAGGCCGCGACCAAGGCGGCGAGCGCCGAGCCGGTCGCGGCGACGGAGAAGCCGGTCAGGTCGACGGCGAAGAAGGCGGCGGCGAAAGCCGCGCAGCAGCCGGTCACCGCGACGGCGCACCCCCAAGTCCAGGAAGTTGAGACCGCCGCGGACACCGCGGCCGAGGGAGCGATGATGGCGAAGCAGACCACACCCAAGACCGCCGCCCCAGGCACCGCCACCACCGCGAAGACCGCTACCGCGGTGAGGGGTACGCGGAGCGCCGCGGACACTGAGAAGATCCGTACCGCTTTGTCGGGGCGGCTGGACGAGTTGCGGACGGAGTACGACCAGACCCTGGTCGACATCACCGAGTTGCAGCGCGACCGGTTGACCGACTCGGCCGGCGACGACCAGGCCGACACCGGCACCAAGACGTTCGAGCGCGAGCAGGAGATCACCCTCGCCAACAACATCCTGGAGCGGATCAACCAGGTGGAGCGCGCATTGGAGCGTCTCGATGAGGGAAGCTATGGGTGGTGTGAGCGGTGCGGCAACCCGATCCCGGTCGAGCGGCTGGCCGCCTTCCCGTCCGCCACACTGTGCGTGACGTGTAAGCAACTGGAGGAGCGGCGCTGACGATGAGTGAACTGGGGAGCGTGGCGGTGTCCGACGACGAGGGCGAGACGAGACCGCTCCCCGACGCGGTTCCCGCGACCGCGATCAGCGTACGCAGAGCTGTGCTGACGCTGATCGCGGTCGCTGTTGTGATCATCGGCCTCGACGCGGCGACCAAGGAGTGGGCGACCAACACGCTGGAGGGCGCCGATCCGGTGCGCCTGCTCGGCGGCCTGGTCTACTTCTCCTTCACCCGCAACAGCGGGGCCGCCTGGAGCATGGGCAGCAACTACACCTATGTCTTCCCGTTCATCGCGTTCGCGGTGGCGGCGTGGATCGGCTGGACCGCCCGCAAGCTGCGGTCGCTGCCCTGGGCGATCGCGTTGGGCCTGGTCCTCGGCGGTGCCCTGGGCAACCTCGTGGACCGGGTCTTCCGGTACCCCGGCGGCATCTCCGGGCACGTCGTCGACTTCATCAGCCTGTTCGGGCCGTACGGTCAGCGCTTCCCGATCTTCAACATCGCCGACATGGCGCTGAGCTTCGGCGTATGCCTGGCGATCCTGCTGGAGTTCACCGGACGTCAGCGCGACGGTTCGCGGCTGCGCCGGGAGACGAAGGAAGAGCAGCGCGAGGAAACGCGGTGAGCCGGGAGCAGCGCTCGCTGCCGGTGCCGGACGGCCTGGACGGCATGCGTCTCGATCAGGCCGTCTCCCGGCTCTTCGGGTTCTCCCGGACGCTCGCGGCCGATCTCGTCGAGTCCGGTGACGTGCTCGTCGACGGCTCGTCCCGGGCCAAGTCCGAGAAGGTGACCGGCGGTGCGTGGCTGGAGGTCACCATGCCGGCGCCGCCGTCGTCGGTCGAGGTGGTCGCCGAGCCGGTCGACGGACTGAAGATCCTCTACAGCGACGACGACATCGTCGTGGTGGACAAACCGGTCGGGGTCGCCGCCCATCCCAGCCCCGGCTGGACCGGGCCGACCGTGATCGGCGGACTGGCCGCGATGGGCCAGCGGGTCGCCACCAGTGGCGCGGCCGAGCGGCAAGGCGTGGTGCACCGCCTCGACGTCGGCACGACGGGCGTCATGGTCGTGGCGAAGAGCGAGCACGCGTACAGCTTCCTCAAGCGCGCCTTCAAGGCCCGCGAGGTGGACAAGCGCTACCACGCGGTGGTGCAGGGCCATCTCGACCCGCTCCGCGGGACGATCGACGCGCCGATCGACCGCCATCCGCACCACGACTACCGGTTCGCGGTCATGTCCAGCGGCAAGGCCAGCGTCACGCACTACGACACGGCCGAGGCGTTCCCGGCGGCCAGCCTCGTCGACGTGCGGCTGGAGACGGGGCGGACCCACCAGATCCGGGTGCACTTCTCCGCCATGCGGCACCCCTGCGTGGGTGACCTGACCTACGGCGCCGACCCCACGCTGGCGGCCCGGCTCGGGCTCACCCGGCAGTGGCTGCACGCTCGCGAACTCAGCTTCGAGCACCCGTCGACCGGCGAGGAGGTCCGGTTCGTCTCGGCGTACCCGGCCGACCTGGCGCACGCGCTCGAAGTGCTGCGGGCGGCCGGATGACCCGGTCGCTGGGCGAACGGCTCGGCGCGGTCGACGAGACGCTGCTCGCCCCGATCGCGCGCGGCTACCGGCGCGTCCTCGGCGGCCGCCGCCGCCCGCACTCGCTAACCGTCGCCGCGTGCCTGGTCGCCGCCGCCGTGCTGGCGGTCGCCGTCTGGCAGGCGGATCGGGCCGCGCCGGCCGGCGACATGTCCGTCGGCCAGGTGGTCAAGGTGGGCGTGGAGCCCAACGGTTCCATCCCCGAGTACGCCGCCGGCAGCCGGGCGGAGCTGGACAAGCTGGCCGCCGAGGGCGCCCCCGAGGCGTACGCGCTGGTGACGCTCACCGAGTACCTGCCGCCCGACCGGCTGACCCCGATCCTGTCCGGCGTCGCGGTGTCGGCGGTCTACGTCCGGGTGCCTCTGACCGGCGTGCAGACCGAGATCGTCCGCATCCCGGTGACGAAGGTGCCGGTCGACGTGCTGACGGGGATGGGCCGGCTCGTCGACCGGAAGAACCGGGAGGCCGCCGAGTATGCGGCCAAGCTGAGCCAGAGCGCGGCTGACCGCACTCCTGGCGGCTCGCTCCCCGGTGCCGACCTGGTCGCCGTGTACCAGTCAGGGCAGCGGGTCGCCGCGGCCGAACGGGACGCCTACGCCCGGCACTGCGCTTGTGCGTACGCGGCCGTGGTGCGGGCGACCCCGGCGGTGCTGCAGTCGCTGGCGCGCCGCCCGGACGTGCGGGTGGTGGACGTCGCGCCCGAGATCCGGCGGCTGGACCGGGCGGTCTTCTGGCCACCCCTGCCCGAACAGCGGACCATCGCGACCCCGCCGGGGGATACCCAGGGCTGAGCACCGGTCGTTGAACCCGTGACGCACCGCCCGGGATGCCAGATCGGCACGCAATCGGCCGACGGCGGGATGGCAGGTTGCCCCGTACGGCTTAAGGTTGACCGCGTACCCCGGTGATCGCCGAAACACCGGGGAGCACGGGCGGCGCTGGGAGGGCGAAGCGTGGAGCGCACACCACCGCAGGAGGACCACAACCCGCGTTGGCGTGTCCTGCTCGACCGCGGCCGCGCGCCGCGCCAGGAGCCGCGTGACTACCCCCAGCAGCGGGGTGTCGCGCCGATGCCGTCGAACCCGATCGAATGGCGGCCCGCGCCGACCGCGAGCAGTGCCGCCGACGCGGAGGTCAACCTGCTGCGGCGGGATCTCGGCGGTCCCCGGGTGCTGGCCTTCGCCAATCCGAAGGGCGGTGTGCACAAGACGACCGCCACCGTCCTGGCCGCCGCCACGATCGGCAGCGTACGCGGCCGGGGCGTGCTCGCCTGGGACGACAACGAGCTCCGGGGCACGCTCGGACTGCGGGCGGGCAGCGCCCGGCACGCCCGGACCATCCGGCACCTGCTGGCCGACCTGGTGACCATCGAGAACGCCCCGTCCTACGAGATGGCCGACCTGCTCGACGGATACCTGCGGCACGCCTCCGACGGCTCCTACGACGTGCTGGCCGGTGAGGAGAGCCCCCGCTTCGCCCAGCGCCTCGACTCGCACACCGTCCGGCGGGTCCTGGATCTGCTGGGCCGTACGCACGACGTGATCTGCGTCGACACGGGCAACAACGTGGAGAGCGCCAACTGGCAGACCGTCGTGCAGGCGGCCGACCAGCTCGTGATCACCACGGTCCCCCGGGAGGACGCGGCGTTCACCGCCGACTGGATGATCGACCTGCTGCACGAGGTCGGCCTCGGTCGGCTCGCCGAGAACGCGGTGACCCTGTTGTCCTGCCCGACGCCGGGGCCGTCGGCGCTGCTGGAAGACCTCCGGGCGCACTTCGCCACGCGTACGCGGGCTGTGGCGGTGGTGCCCTACGACGCCGCGCTGGAGCCCGGCTCGTCGATCGAGTACGCGGCGCTGCAGCCGTCGACCCGGCGCGCCTGGCTGTCCGCCGCCGCGATGATGCTGGAGCCGTTCGCCCGCTGAGTTGATCATGAGATGCCGGTCTCTCCGGGGGTGTCGGCAGATGCTTGTTGTCCGCCCCGGGGACTAGGCTGTGCCAGGCTGGCGATCGGCGGTTGGGGGTTGTGGTGGCTGACAGCTTCGTTCACCTGCACACGCACACGGAGTACTCGATGCTCGACGGTGCGGCCCGGTTGAAGGAGCTGTTCAAGGAAGCCGCGCGGCTGGAGATGCCGGCGCTGGCGATGACCGACCACGGCAACATGTACGGGGCCTACGACTTCTACAAGCAGGCCACCGCCGCCGGGATCAAGCCCATCGTCGGGGTGGAGTCCTACGTGACGCCCGGCACCGACCGTCGCGACCGGACCCGGGTTCGCTGGGCCGACGGCGGGGAGAACGACGTCTCCGGCGGTGGTGCGTACACGCACATGACGATGCTGGCCACCGACGCCGATTCGCTGCACAACCTGTTCCGCATGCAGTCGCTGGCGAGCCTGGAGGGCTACTTCTACAAGCCGCGCGCCGACCGTGAGCTGCTCAACCGCTACGGCCGCGGGCTCATCGCGACCACCGGCTGCCCGTCCGGCGAGATCCAGACCTGGCTGCGGATCGGCGACTTCGACAAGGCGTGCGCGAGCGCGGGGGAGTTCGCCGACATCTTCGGCAAGGAGAACTTCTACCTGGAGCTGATGGATCACGGGCTCGACATCGAGACCCGGATCCGGCAGGACCTGCTGGCGCTGGGCAAGAAGCTCAACCTCAAGCCGGTCGCGACCAACGACCTCCACTACACCTACCAGGCCGACGCGGGCGCGCACGAGGTGCTGCTGTGCGTGCAGTCGGGGTCGACGCTGGCCGATCCGAAGCGGTTCAAGTTCGACGCGCAGGACTTCTACCTGAAGTCTCCGGCCGAGATGCGGGCGTTGTGGGACGCCGAGGTGCCCGGCGCGTGTGACAACACGCTGGAGATCATGGAGAAGGTCGGCGACTACGCGAGCGTCTTCGCCTCTCGTGACCTCATGCCGAAGTTCCCCGTCCCGGCCGGGGAGACCGAGGAGTCCTGGCTGCGCAAGGAGGTCCATCGGGGTCTCGCCGAGCGGTTCCCCGACGGCGTGCCCGAGGACCGGCTGCGTCAGGCCAACTACGAGCTCGACGTCGTGTGCACGATGGGGTGGCCGAGCTACTTCCTCGTCGTCGCCGACCTGTGTGAATACGCCCGGCGCGAGCGTATCCGGGTCGGGCCCGGCCGAGGCTCGGCGGCCGGCGCCATCATCGCGTACGCCCTGCGCATCACCGAGCTGGACCCGATCCCGCACGGTCTGCTGTTCGAGCGGTTCCTCAACCCCGAGCGCGTCTCCATGCCCGACATCGACATGGACTTCGACGAGCGCCGGCGCGGCGACATGATCCGTTACGCGACCGAGCGCTACGGCGAGGAGCGGGTCGCCCAGATCATCACCTACGGCACGATCAAGGCGAAGGCCGCCGTCAAGGACGCCGCCCGGGTGCTCGGCTATCCGTTCGCGATGGGCGACCGGATCACGAAGGCGATGCCGCCCGCGGTGATGGGCAAGGACATCCCGCTGTCGGGCATCTTCGACCCGAACCACCCGCGCTATCCGGAGGCGGTGGAGTTCCGGCAGCTCTACGACACCGACGCCGACGTGCAGAAGGTCGTGGACACCGCGAAGGGCCTGGAGGGCCTCAAGCGTCAGTGGGGCGTGCACGCGGCCGGCGTCATCCTGTCCGGCGAGCCGCTGCTCGACGTGCTGCCGATCCACAAGCGCGAGCAGGACGGCGCCATCATCACCCAGTGGGACATGGGCGCCTGCGAGACCATCGGCCTGCTCAAGATGGACTTCCTGGGCCTGCGCAACCTCACGGTGATGGACGACTGCCTCGAAGGCATCACGGCCAACCGGGGCGAGACGGTCGTCCTGGAGCAGTTGCCGCTGGACGACAAGCCGACCTACGAACTGCTCGCCCGGGGTGACACGCTCGGCGTCTTCCAGCTCGACGGTGGCCCGATGCGCTCATTGCTGCGATCGATGGTCCCCGACAACTTCGAGGACATCTCCGCCGTGCTGGCTCTCTACCGGCCCGGTCCGATGGGCGCGAACGCGCACAACGACTACGCCGACCGGAAGAACGGCCGTAAGCCGGTGGTGCCGATCCATCCGGAGCTGGCCGAACCGCTGGCCGACATCCTGGACGACACCTACGGTCTGATCGTCTACCAAGAGCAGGTCATGGCGATCGCCCAGAAACTCGCCGGCTACTCGCTCGGCGCCGCCGACCTGCTGCGCCGCGCGATGGGCAAGAAGAAGAAGGAGATCCTCGACAAGGAGTACATCCCCTTCTCCCAGGGCATGCGGGACAACGGCTACTCCGACGCGGCGATCAAGACGCTGTGGGACATCCTGGTCCCGTTCTCCGACTACGCCTTCAACAAGGCGCACACCGCCGGCTACGGTCTCGTCTCCTACTGGACGGCGTACCTCAAGGCCAACTACCCGGCTGAATACATGGCCGCCCTGCTCACCAGCGTCGGCGACGACAAGGACAAGTCCGCCGTCTACCTGGCCGAATGCCGCCGGATGGGGATCAAGGTCCTGCCGCCGGACGTCAACGCCTCCACCGCCCGGTTCGCCGCCGTCGGCGAGGACATCCGGTTCGGGCTGTCGGCCGTCCGCAACGTCGGCCACAACGTCGTCGAGGCGATCGTCCGGGGGCGCAAGGAGAAGAGCCCCTACACCGACTTCTACGACTACCTGCGCAAGGTCGACGCGGTCGCCTGCAACAAGCGCACGATCGAATCGCTGATCAAGGCCGGGGCCTTCGACTCGATGCAGCACACCCGCAAGGGTCTGCTGGCGGTGCACGCCGACGCGATCGACTCGTTCCTCGACGTGAAGCGCAACGAGGCGGTCGGCCAGTTCGACCTGTTCGGCGCGGCCTTCGGCGACGACAACCCGATGGGCGGCGGCATGATCGTGACCCCGCCCATCCCCACCGACGAGTGGGACAAGAGCGATCTGCTCGCGCTCGAACGGGAGATGCTCGGCCTCTACGTCTCCGACCATCCGCTGTTCGGCATCGAGCACGTCCTCGCCGGGGCGGCCGACTTCTCCATCGCCGCCCTGTCGGAGGAAGGCACGGTCGCCGACGGTCAAGTGGTGACGGTCGCGGGCATCCTCTCCGGCGTCCAGCGCCGGATCACCAAGCAGGGCAAGGCGTGGGCCTCGGCCAGCTTGGAGGACCTCGCGGGCGCGGTCGAGGTGCTGTTCTTCCCCAACACCTATGAACTGGTCGGGCAGTACGTCGCCGAGGACGCCATCGTGGTGGTCCGCGGCCGGGTCGACCGCCGCGACGACCAGCCCCGCATCATGGCGATGGATCTGTCCATCCCGGACATCACCGTCCCCGACGACGTCAAGCCGGTGGTCCTCGCCCTCCCCACGACCCGCTGTACGCCACCCCTCGTGGCCCGGCTGCGCGAGGTGCTGACCAGCCACCCGGGGCAGGCCGAGGTGCACCTGAAGCTCATCAACGGGCAGAAGGCGTCGCTGTGGCGCATCGGCCCCGAGCGGGTCGCGACGACTCCGGCGTTGATGGCCGACCTCAAGCAGCTGCTCGGCGCCTCCGCCGTCGGCGGCTGACCGGCGAAGCCATGATCATGGTCATTTTCACGCTGCCATAGCGACATGGAAATGCCCATGATCATGGCAAATCCGTCGCCGACGACCGACACGCCCCCAGCCGGGATCCAGACGGATCTGAGAGGATCACCCGGTGGTGGATGAGTCCGAGTACGCCTGGGTCCCCGAGCCCGCGCCGGAGCCGCGCCGGCCGTTGCTGGTGACGCTCCAGTCCCTCGCCGTGCTGCTCGCCGGCGTACTGGGCTTCCCGCTCGGCCTGCTCTGGCAGCAACTGGCCCCGAACGTGCCGGTGCTGATCGTGGAGGACGGCGCCGTCTACAACGACCCGCAGCCCGAGCAGTTCATGTCCGGTGACGGCTGGTTCGCCGTGCTCAGCCTCTCCTTCGGCATCGTCCTCGCCGTGGTGGCCTGGGTGCTGTTCCGGCGGCTGCGGGGACCCTGGCTGCTCCTGCTCCTCGCGGTGGCGGGGACGGCCGCGGCCGTGATCGCCTGGAAGTTCGGCCGCCAGCTCGGCCTTGAGGCGTACCTCAAGGAGCTGCACTCCGCGCCCGCGGGCACGGAGCTCGGCAAGCCCAACGACCTGCGCGTGGAAGCGCTGCGGTGGTGGCCGCCCGCGATCGAGGGCGTGCTGTTGCTGCCCGCACTCGGCTCCACGCTCACCATCACGCTGCTCGCGGCCTGGTCACGGTGGCCGTCTCTCCGGGCTCCCCGATCCACTGGTACGCCGGAAGCAGCGCCCCTGGTGGGCCCGGAGGAGACGGGCGGCCCCGCGTTCAGTTGAGCGACGGCGGCTTGTGGAGTTCCGAGGGGGGCATCGGCACCGCCCGGACCTGCCGGAGCAGGGCCGACTCGCGGTGCAGGATCTTGATCTCCAGGCGCATCCGGGCGGTCGTGTCCGGCGCGGCGAGCAGCGCCTGCCGGTCGGCGACGGTCAGCGCCGTGCTGGCCGCGACCAGGTGGGAGAGCACCTTCGGATCGTCGGGCAGTTGGTCGTCGGGTCCGCCGCGCAGGGCCGACAGATAGTCCCGGAAGATCGACAGCACCCGGGGGGCCAGTTCGTCGGCCTCCGCGTCGGCGTCCGGTTCGGGGTACCACTCGACGTGCGCGATGGGGTAGGGAGCGTCGTCGGCGGCGATTCCGGTGATCTTGAACCGGCGGTCGCCGACCGCGACGATGTCGAAGTGCCCGTCCGGATGTTCGGTGACCTGGCGCAGCTGCGCCACGCACCCGATGTCGTGCAGGCTGAGCTCGGTGACTTCCGAGCCCGGAGTGGGCGGCAGAACCTCCAGCCCCTGATCGATGGCGACCACGCCGAACTCGCGTGGAGTGCCGTCGGGCAGGTCGATCAGCTGGCGGATCAGCTGGCGGTAGCGCTCCTCGAAGATGTGCAGGGGCAGAACCAGTCCCGGGAACAGCACCGTCCCGAGCGGAAACAGCGGCAACCGAGGCGACATCTGTCCAAGGTACCCGCGGGATGTTACGCATCAACCTATCCGCACGGTTCGGCCGCCCGCGATCTGCCGCCAACAGGGGCGTGGGTCACAGTGTTCCCACCCGGTGGTAACGCCGCGCGGTTCCGAAGCCGCCGCTCGGTAGACTTGCGCGCGTGTTGACCCGTATCGACCTGCGCGGACGGGATGTCGACCCGCGCAGTCTGCTGCCTCGTGCCCAGCTCGACGTGTCCCAGGCCGTCGAGCAGATCCGTCCGGTCATCGACGGGGTGCGACACCATGGCGTCGACGCGATCCAGGAGGCCACCGAACGCTTCGACGGAATCCGGCCCGCCCGTCTCCGCGTACCGGTGGAAGCCCTGAAGGAAGCTGAGGAGCGGCTCGACCCGGAGGTGCGCGCGGCCCTGCTGGAGGCGATCGCGCGGACCCGGAAGGTGCACGCGGACCAGCGGCGCACGGACGTGACCACGCAGGTCGTGCCGGGCGGCACGGTGACCGAGCGCTGGCTGCCGGTACGCCGCGTCGGGCTGTATGTGCCCGGCGGCCTGGCGATGTACCCGTCCACGGTCGTGATGAACGTCGTTCCGGCGCAGGCGGCCGGAGTCGAGGGGCTCGTCGTGGCGAGCCCGCCGCAGAAGGAGGCCGGCGGTCTGCCGGACGAGCGGGTGCTGGCGGCGTGCTCGCTGCTCGGCGTCGACGAGGTGTACGCCGTCGGCGGCGCGCAGGCGATCGCCATGCTCGCCTACGGCAGCCGGGGCGCCGACCTCGATCGGGAGCTGGACCCGGCCGACGACTGCGAGCCGGTGGACCTGATCACCGGGCCGGGCAACGTGTGGGTGACCGCGGCCAAGCGGCTCGTCCGGGGCGTCGTCGGCATCGACGCCGAGGCGGGCCCGACCGAGATCGCCGTGCTGGCCGACGACACCGCCGACGCCCGGCACGTCGCCGCCGACCTGATCAGCCAGGCCGAGCACGACCCGCTGGCGGCGAGCGTCCTCGTCACCACGTCGCCCGAGCTGGCCGACGCGGTGGACGCCGAGCTGGTCCGGCAGGTGTCGCTCACCAAGCACATGGAGCGCATCCGCACGGCGCTGACCGGCGAGCAGTCCGGCGTCGTCCTCGTGGACTCCGTGGAGCAGGGGCTGCGGGTCGTCGACGCGTACGCCGCGGAGCACCTGGAGATCCAGACGCGGGACGCTCGGGACGTCGCGATGCGAGTACGCAACGCCGGCGCGATCTTCGTCGGCCCGTGGGCTCCGGTGAGCCTGGGCGACTACTGCGCGGGGTCGAACCACGTGCTGCCGACCGGCGGCTGTGCCCGGCACTCGAGCGGGCTGTCGGTGCAGTCGTTCCTCCGGGGCGTCCACGTCGTGGAGTACACCGAGGAAGCACTGCGGGACGTGGCCCACCACGTCGTCACGCTCGCCACGGTCGAGGACCTGCCCGCACACGGCCAGGCCGTCACGGCGCGCTTCCCCTCGGGCGGTGCCGCGTGACCTCCGAGATTCGTGCGCTCCTGCGTGAGGAGCTGCAAGGGCTGTCGGCGTACGGGGCGCCGCAGTTGGACGTGGCCGTCCGGCTCAACGTCAACGAGAACTCCTACGCCCCGCCGGAGGAGGTCGTCCGGGCGGTGTTGCGGGCGCTCGAAGGCGAGATCGCGACGCTCAACCGCTACCCCGACCGGGACGCCCTCAAGCTGCGGTCCGACCTGGCGGCCTACCTGGGCCACGGGCTGACCGCCGAGCAGGTGTACGCCGCCAACGGCTCCAACGAGGTCCAGCAGCAACTGCTGCAGGCGTTCGGGGGTCCGGGGCGGATCGCGCTCGGCTTCGGCCCGGCGTACTCGATGCACCCGCTGCTCGCCGCGGGCACCGCGACCGGGTGGGTCGACGGCGGCCGGGGGCCGGACTTCGGGCTCACCGCGTCGCACGTCGAGGCGGTGCTGCGCGAGCACCGACCGGCCATCACGTTCCTGTGCTCGCCGAACAACCCGACCGGAACCGCGCTCTCGCTGGACGTGGTCCGGGCGGCGCTGGCCGCCACCTCGGGGATCGTCGTCGTGGACGAGGCGTACGCCGAATTCGCCCGCCCCGGTACGCCGAGCGCCCTGTCGCTGCTGGAGGACAACCCGCGACTCGTCGTGACTCGCACGATGAGCAAGGCGTTCGCGTTCGCCGGAGCCCGGGTCGGCTACCTCGCCGCCGGCGCCGAGGTCGTCGAGGCGGTGCAGCTCGTCCGGTTGCCGTACCACTTGTCGGCGCTGACCCAGGCGGCCGCCCGAGCGGCGCTTGCCCACGCCGACGCCTTGCTCTCCACCGTGGAGCAGATCAAGATCCAGCGCGACCGGATCGTCGCCGAACTGCGTACGCGGGGACACGCCGTCGCGGACTCGGACGCCAACTTCGTGCTCTATCGGGTCGCCCGGGAAGGCAGCGCGGACGAGACCGACCAGAAGGTCGTCTGGCGGCGGATCCTCGACGCCGGGGTGCTCGTCCGGGACGTCGGCCTGCCGGGCTGGCTGCGCGTCACCGCCGGTACGCCCGCCGAGACCTCCGCCTTCCTGGCCGCCGTCGACAGCTTGGAGAACTGATGGGTACAGCGACCGTCGAGAGCAGTGCCCGCAGGGCGCTCGTCGAGCGCATCACGGCGGAGACGAAGGTCGTCGTCGAACTGGGCCTGGACGGCACGGGCGAGGCCGACATCGTGACCGGCGTCGGCTTCTTCGATCACATGCTCCACCAGATCGCCCGGCACGGCGGCTTCGACCTGCGGGTGAAGACCGAGGGCGATCTGATCATCGACGCGCACCACACGATCGAGGACACCGCGCTGGCCCTCGGCACGGCGCTCGACAAGGCGCTCGGCGACCGCAAGGGCATCCGCCGCTACGGCGACGCCACCGTGCCGATGGACGAGGTGCTCGTGCGGGCCGCGCTCGACCTGTCCGGCCGCCCGTACGTGGTGCACGACGAGCCCGAGCTGGCCCCGATGATCGGGCCGGTCTACCCGACCAGCATGACCCGGCACATCTGGGAGTCGTTCGCTCAGACCGCGCGGATGACGTTGCACGTCGACGTCTTGCGCGCGGCCCGCCCCGGTGGCCGTCCCGATGCCCACCACGTGGTGGAGGGCCAGTTCAAGGCGGTCGCCCGCGCGCTGCGCGACGCCGTCGCCATCGACCCCCGGTTCGCCGGCGTCCTGCCGTCCACAAAGGAGGCACTCTGATGGGTGGCTACGCTCCTATCCTGCTGTTCGCGCTCGCGGGCATCCTCCTCGGCGGCACCTGGTCGCTCTACAAGCAGGGCGCGCACAAGGGCGTGGTCATCGTCGTCGGCGTACTGGCGCTGCTGTCGGCGGCCGGCGGCGTGACCTGGCTGATGCCCGGGGAGGCCTGATGGCTCCCTCGGTCACCATCCTCGACTACGGCTCCGGCAACCTCCGCTCGGCCGAACGCGCGGTCGCGGCCACCGGCGCACGGGTGACCGTCACCGACGACCTGACCGCGGCGGCCGACGCCGACGGCCTGGTGGTGCCGGGCGTCGGCGCGTTCGCGGCCTGCATGGCGGGCATCGAGGAGGCCAAGGCGGGGCCGGTCATCGCCGAACGGGTCGCGGCCGGTCGCCCGGTCCTCGGCATCTGCGTAGGTGCCCAGGTGATGTTCGCCGAGGGCGACGAGCACGGGGTCGTCACCCCGGGACTCGGTCTCCTGCCCGGCCGGGTCACCAAGCTGCCCGTACGCCGAGTGCCGCACATCGGCTGGAACACCGTCGACGTCCCACCCGCGTCGCGGCTGTTCACCGAGCCGGACGCCCGGTTCTACTTCGTGCACTCGTTCGCCGCCTCGCCGACGGACTTCGACGAGTCGGACGCGCTCGTCACGACGACCGAACACGAGGGCGCGGTCTTCGTGGCCGCGGTCGAAGCCGGTCCGCTCAGCGTCACCCAGTTCCACCCGGAGAAGTCCGGCGCGGCCGGGGCCGGGCTGCTGCGAGCCTGGGTCGAGACCCTTGAGTAAAGAACGCGCGCGCCGGCGGGCCGAGCGGGAAGCCGAGCAGCTCAAACTGCGGGAGAAGCGGGCGCGGACCGAGGCACGCCGGGCGAAGCGGCGACGGATCACCGCCCGGCTCCGGGGGCTGCGCCCCGGCCGCACCGGGCGGCTGGCTCGCTGGAACCGCGGTCAGCGGTCGGTGATCGGGCTCGTCCTCGCGCTCGGCCTCGTCCTGATCTGGACGCTCGCCGGCTCGGTCGCGCTCAGTATCGCCCTGTCGCTACTGCTGATCCTGATCCTGCCGGTGCTCGCCGTCGTGGCCTTCGACAAGTGACTTCTTCGCGCGCTGGATCAGGGTTTCGTGTCGAATCATGAGTCAAGATTCGACCGGGATCCCTGATCCAGCGCGCATCCAGCGCCGAAGAGAGTGCGCATCCAGCGCCGAGGAGAGAGTGAGAGAGCATGACACTGGAGCTGCTGCCGGCCGTCGACGTCGCCGGGGGCCAGGCCGTACGCCTGGTGCAGGGCGCGGCGGGCACGGAGACGGCGTACGGCGATCCGCTGGAGGCGGCGCTGGACTTCGCCCGGCAGGGGGCGCAGTGGATTCATCTCGTCGACCTGGACGCCGCGTTCGGCCGGGGCTCCAACGCCGAGCAGCTCGCCGGCGTCGTGGCCGCGTTGGACTGCAAGGTCGAGCTCTCCGGGGGCATTCGCGATGACGAGTCGCTGCGCCGGGCGCTGGCGACCGGGGCCGCCCGGGTCAACATCGGCACCGCCGCGCTGGAGGACCCGGAGTGGTGCGATCGCGTCGTCGGGGAGTACGCCGACCGTGTCGCCATAGGGCTGGACGTCCGTGGGCGTACCCTCTCGGCGCGAGGCTGGACCCGCGACGGCGGTGACCTGTTCGACGTGCTGGCCCGTCTGGAGCGCGCGGGCTGCGCGCGGTACGTCGTGACCGACGTCCACCGCGACGGCACGATGACCGGGCCGAACCTGCAGCTGCTGCGCGACGTCTGCGGCGCGACCGACAAGCCGGTCGTGGCGAGCGGCGGCGTCTCCACTCTGGACGATCTGCGGGCGCTGGCCACCCTGGAGAAGGAGGGCGTCGAAGGCGTCATCGCCGGGAAGGCCCTGTACGCCGGGGCGTTCACGGTCGCCGAGGCGCTCGCGGCTCTGGAGGAAGCGTGACGGATATTGTGATTCCGGGGTCGAAGTCGGTGATGGCGCGGGCGCTGTTCCTGGCGGCGGCCGCCGACGGCGTGAGCGCGCTGCGCCAGCCGCTCGCCTCCGACGACACCGAGGCGTTCGCCTATGGCCTGCGGACGCTCGGCTACGACGTGACGTTCGACCACGACGTCTGGACCGTCGCGGGCCTGCCGCATGGTCCGTCCGGTAGCGCGAGCGTCTACACGAGGGACGCCGGTACGGCCTCCCGCTTCCTGCCCGCCCTGGTCGCGGCCGGGCACGGCACGTTCCGCTTCGACGCGTCCGAGCAGATGCGCCGCCGCCCGGTCGCCCCGCTGGTCGACGCGCTGCGGCAGCTCGGGGTCGAGGTCACCTGCGACGAGGCCGAGGGCCATCTGCCGCTCACCGTTCAGGCGGACGGGGTCAAGGGCGGCACGCTCACCCTCGACGCCTCGCTGTCGTCGCAGTTCCTGACCGCGCTGCTCATGCTCGGCCCGCTCACGGCGGACGGGCTCGTCATCCGAGTGGGTGACCTGGTCTCGGTGCCGTACATCGAGATCACCCTCGCCATGATGCGCCGGTTCGGGGCCACGGTCGACTGGTCGGGCGACACCTTCACCGTCGCGCCCGGCGGCTACCAGGCCCGCGACTACCTGATCGAGCCGGACGCCTCCAGCGCCAGCTACTTCTTCGCCGCCGCCGCGATGACCGGCCGCGAGGTCACGGTCCGCGGTCTGGGCAGCGAGAGCTTGCAGGGCGACGTGCGGTTCGTCGACGTCCTGGCCCAGATGGGCGCGACGGTACGCGTAGAGCCCGAAGCGGTGACGGTGATCGGCCCGGAGAACGGGCGGCTCGGCGGGGTGACCGTGAACATGCGGGACATCTCCGACACGATGCCGACGCTCGCCGCGATCGCGCCGTACGCCTCGTCGCCGGTCCGCATCGAGGACGTCTACAACACCCGGGTGAAGGAGTGCGACCGGCTGGAGACGTGTGCGGTGAATCTGCGCCGCCTCGGCATCGCCGTCGAGACCGGACGGGACTGGATCGAGATCCAGCCCGGTCAGCCCCAGGCGGCCGAGATCCTGACCGAGCGGGATCATCGCATCGCGATGAGCTTCAGCGTCACCGGCCTGCGTACGCCCGGGATCACACTGGACGACCCGGACTGCGTCAAGAAGACCTTCCCGACGTTCCACTCGGTCTTCCACGCCGCCTTCCCCGCGTCGCCCTAGCCGCAGATCACGGTTACGCATGTGATCTTGGCTGCCGTTGGCAGGCGTATCCGTGATCTGCATGCAGCGGTAGGGTGAAGGTCCATGGACTTCACCACCGCGGTCGTCTCGTTCGCCGTCGTCGCCGGGTTGCTGACCATCATCCCGGGTGTGGACACCGCCCTCGTTCTGCGTACGGCGGTCGTCCAGGGACGCCGGCACGCCTTCGCCACCGCCCTCGGGATCTGCACGAGCGCGCTCGTCTGGGGCGCCGCCGCGGCGGCGGGGATCTCCGTGCTGCTGACGGCGTCGCGCACGGCGTACACCGTGATGCGGGTGGCGGGTGCGATCTACCTGATCTACCTCGGCGTCATGATGCTCCGGGACGCCCGGCGGCCCAAGACGGCGGCCGACGACGTGGACGTCGCCCTGGTCTCACCTTGGCGGGCGTTCGCCCGGGGGATGACGACCAACCTGCTCAACCCGAAGGTCGGCGTCTTCTATGTCGCCATGCTGCCGCAGTTCCTCCCGGCCGACGTGCCCGCGCTGCCGATGGGCGTCCTGCTGGCGTTGGTGCACGACGTCGAGGCGATGGTCTGGTTCGCGCTCATCATCGGCGGCGTCGGGCTGGCCCGCCGCTGGCTGACCGGCAGCGCGGCCGCCGCCGTCCGCATCCGGCGGGTGACCGACGCCGTCGCGGGAACGGCTCTGGTCGTGCTGGGGATCCGGCTCGCCGCCGACTGATCGACCGCCGGCTGCTCAGCTGCCGACCGGGTGGATCTGCCGGAGGATCGACTCGTCGGTGATCTTGCCGTCCTCGGCGAGCAGGAACGCCTTGCTCAGGATGAGGGACAGGCGATCGTCGCTGAACGGCAGGAACACCTGGTCGGCCTTCTTGTGGGCGGGCACGATGCACAGGTACGCGTCGTCCGGCTCCATCAGAATATTGCCACTGCCCAGATGGATCTTGTAGGTACGCCGGGCGCCCCGCACGATGAGCCACCGATCCCGCAGCTCGCAGCGGTCGGCGATGACCAGCCGAGGCAGGAGACCCTCCAACGCGTCCCGGCGACTCCGCGCGGTCTCGGTGAGATCGCCGAAGCCGCACTGCCACCAGTACGCGTGATGCTGCTCCCGGCGCTGAGTCCACTCCGGATCGCCCGCGACCGAGGTGACCCCCACGAACAGGTCGACGTCCCGCATGGCTTCGCTGAACAGCAGCGGCGGCACCTCGGTCACCCGGGCCGGCCGGAAGCTGCCGTCCTCCCGGCGATGGAACCTGATCCGGCCGGTGACCGCGCATTCGTCCTCGGCGTCGGCGTACTCCTGGTCGAGGACGACTCGCCAGTGGCCGCCCGGCAACACCCGGACGGCTTCGGCGAAGTCTCCGGCGTCCCAGGGGCCGAGCAGCGGCGTACTCCAGCCCCGGCCTTTGACGAGGGCGTAGAACTGCTTGTAGCGCACGATGTGCGCGGCGAAGCGGAGCGATTCCTCGCCGCTCTGCTCCTCGGCCGGAGTGATCAGGTAGATCTCGCGGAAGGCCTGCTTGAACGGCTGACGGAGGCCGCGGGCCAGGAACAGATCACGCCAGGCCCGGATCTCGTCGGCGCTCGACCGGATCGGATGCCACAGCCGGATGGCGGCCGTCGCGTCCGGTTTGACGACCACCCCGTCGACGTCCACGAAGGCGTCCTCCTCGGGCACCACCGACCGCCACTCACCAGAGGCGACCTCGACTTCCCAGATCAGGCCGCGCGCCACGGCAAGGCCGAGGCCGGTTCCGCCGAGTTCCGCGCGCCACCGCTCCACGGTCTGCTCGGCCGGGGCCGCGATGCTGCTCTCCAGCGCTCGGGTCAACGACCGATGGTGGGCCTTCGCCCGCTTGTGCAGATCCCGGGCCGCTGCCACGACCTCCTTATGGTCGCGTTTGACCGCCGCGGACGGGGTCGCGGAGATCTTGCCGTTGTCCGCGTGCCAGCTCACCGTGACGTCACCGGCCGTCGCAACGAGCACCGCCGTCTGGGAACCGGCCGCGATCTCCAGCCGGCCCTCGCGATCGAAGCCCAGATCGGGCAGCCGCGTCGCGACCTCCGGGCGATCGGCCAACGCCAGCTCGATCAGCTTCAGCTTGCGATCCAACTGCTTCGGTACGCCCTTGTGGCGTACGCGGGAGCGGGCCTCGCGGAGGATGGTCAGCACTTCCGGCGTCGGGAAGTCGATGGCCGCCCGGGCGACTTCGTAGAGCAGCGCCTGCGACGGCAGCGTCTTGGCCGCCGTCGGCGCCACGCTGACCTGGAACACCAGCGGCCGCAGCAGATCGGGCAGCTCACGTTCGTCGAGCAGGAGCAGGACGCGCAGGGCCCGGCCGAGGGTGGCGACCTCCAGATGGTCGAACGCCTTGTCGGCGGCGAACGGCAGCTCTCCACTATGGATGCGAGCCGCGCGGTCGGCCGCCGTACGCAGCGCGTCCCAGCAGAGCGCCCGGTACTCGTCGGACTCGGCCAGGCGCCGCCACTGATCCGACGACGGCGGTGGCAGGTCGTAGCCGCGGTCGCCACCCAACTCGGCGATCGGCAACAGGGCGGGTGGACCGATCTTCGTCAGCACGGACATTTCCTCCTGAGCGATCGGCGGCAGGGTGCTCTTGAAGACCTGCCGGACGAGGACACCGGTCAGGCCACCGGAGATCGCGGCGAGCGCGACCAATGCGTAGGGCGCGCCGAACCGGCCGTGTCTGAGCAGCGACCGCAGCAGCGAACCGACGCTCTTGGCCGTGCTGGGCGGCCACGGCCCGTCGCAGTGCAGCAAGGCGTTCACGGCGAACGACGGATGGCCGCCTACGTCACGAGCCGCCCGGCCCGCGACCGCGTCGAGGAGGTCGGCGCAGGTCTGCGGGGTGAACCGCGGCTGCCGCGTCCGCAGCACCACATCGAGGCTGTACATCAGCGTGGAGTAGCCGAAGCCGGGCAGCCGCCGCAAGGCCGCGACCGCCAGCGCGCCGAGGTCGTGATCGGACAGCCGTGCCTCGATCACCGGCTGCTGAGACAAGGGATCGTCCTGGGCCGCCACGGGATCGGAGACGACCCGGACGAGGTCGGCCGCGTACGCCGAAAGCTCCACGCCGCCGGAGTCTAGGCGGCCGGTCCGACATCCACCGCCCCCAACCCGTCGGTCATGGAGTCAACCGCGGGGCGAGGTCACCCTGGATCACGTCGAGATGGTCCAGATCGGACAGATCCAGCACCTGCAGGAAGAGCCGGGTCGCACCCAGCTCGGCGAACCGCCCGATCTGCTCGGCGACCTGGGCGGGGGTGCCGAAGAGCGGCGGCTGCTGACCGATCGCCTCGGCCCGCTTCCGGGCCTCGGCATCGGTCCGCCCGACCGCGATCGTCTGCGCCGCCGAGAACACCGGCGCTTCCCGGCCCGCCTTGGCGCAGGCCTCACGGACTCGGGCGTACGCGTCGCCGGTCGCCTCGACGGTGCCGAACGGCACGTTGAACTCGTCGGCGAACCGGGCCGCCAAGTCCGGCGTACGCCGCTTGCCGTGCCCGCCGACGATGATCGGCGGCCGGGGCGACTGCGCGGGCTTGGGCAGCGCCGGGGAGTCGGTCAGCTCGTAATGCTTGCCCTGGAACGAGAAGCGCTCGCCGTCCGGCGTGGTCCACAGTCCGGTGACGATCGCGAGCTGCTCCGCCAACCGCTCGAACCGCTCGCGGACCGGTGGGAAGGGCACCCCGTACGCCGTGTGCTCCGCCTCGAACCAACCGGCCCCCAGCCCCAGCTCCACCCGGCCGCGGCTCATCTGATCGACCTGCGCGACCGTGATCGCCAGGACGCCCGGGAATCGGAAGGTCGCCGACGTCAGCAGCGTCCCCAGCCGAATCCGCGACGTCTGTACGGCGATCGCCGCGAGCGTCGCCCACGAGTCGGTCGGGCCGGGCAGGCCGCTGTTACTGCCCATGGTCAGGAAGTGGTCGGACCGGAAGAACGCCTCGAAGCCGAGTTCCTCGGCGTGCTGGGCGATCCGGAGCTGGTCGTCGTAGGAGGCCCCGAGCTGGGGTTCGATGAAGACAGCAAGCCGCATGCCCCCACCTTGCCACGAAACGGGCGGTGGATCATCGCTCGGCGAAGGTGTCACCGTCCTCGTCGCTTGGCGAGGATTCGCCGCACCTCATCGCGTACGACGAGTGGCTCGCGCATCAGCCGGGCATAGCTGAACCGCACCACATGGATGCCCTCCGCCGCCAGCTGCGAGTCGCGT
Source organism: Hamadaea sp. (assembly GCA_013361475.1). Lineage (GTDB taxonomy): Bacteria > Actinomycetota > Actinomycetes > Mycobacteriales > Micromonosporaceae > Hamadaea. The sequence goes on along the minus strand of JABFYB010000206.1, from coordinate 782 downwards.
CGCAGGTCCCGTTCCCGCTGCGCCGGGCTGCCGTGCCAGGCCGCGCCGTCCAGCTCGAAGTCCACCCGTTCCGCTTCCGCGAAGACGTCGAGGTAATGAGTACGGCCGTTCAGGATGATCGGTGCCTGGCGCAGAAACGGGGGCATGTCGGGGCCGGTGAAGACGTGGTCGGCGCCCCAGAGTTCCAGCGCGCTGCGGCATCCGTTCATCAGGCGCCCCGCCAGCGTCCGGAGCTCGGCGAGGCCGGGCAGATGAGGGCGCCATGGCAGCTCGCCGAGGACGTGCTCGGCCAAGGCGAGACGATCGGCGGTGGCCTGAATGATCAGTCCGATCCGTTCTGCGAGCTCCAGCAGCGGCCAGGAATCGACCAACGCCGCCGCCGGCGTGGTCACCTCGAAGCCACGACGTCGGAGAAGTGCCGACTCCGGGACGTCGCGATGGTGCACGACCAGGCCGTCAGCGCTGCGGAGGCGAACCGACGCCGGCACGGTGAGATGAATCGGTTCGGCCTCCGGCTGCGCGCGTACGCCGTGCACGGCGAGCGCGGACAGATGACTGAGCGCTCCCGTGCCACGGCCGTACGCCAACGCGACCCGAAGCCGGAGGTCGTGGTCGACGGAGTCGGGGGCGGCGAAGAAGCCCGGCCCGATGCGAACGAGCCGGCCTCGGCGTACGGCGTTCGACCACGCCCAGGTCGGGACCTCGGGATGGTCGGCGCGATTCGCGTAGCCGTCGCCCGCGTCCAGTGCCGCGCGCAGGGACCGATCCATGCGGCAAATCTG
>JABFYB010000648.1 GCA_013361475.1 Hamadaea sp. | reverse complement strand
CTGGCTGGCTCGTGGAAGTCAGGCCGGTGAAGTGCCTCGCCGCAGTCTGTTCGTCACGATCGCGCTCGGGCTGGGCGGATTCGGCATCGTGGCCGCGACCGGCGTCGGCACCGCGCCGCTGGTGCTCGCGACGACGGGCTGTTTCGTCGCCGTGTACGCCGTCGGCGCGGCGGCGGCCCTCCGGCTGCTGCCGCGGCGTACGGGGGTGTGGTGGACGGCCGTGGTCGCCCTCGTCACGGTGATCGGTCTCAGCCTGACGACCGGCTTCTACCTGGCGTGGCCGCTGTTGGTGGCGTTGGCCGCCCTGCTCTACGTCCGCCGCAGCACCGCCCGCCGCGCTACGTCCGCCGCAGCGTTGCCCGCCGCCGCGACACCGCCGGCGTAATCGCTTGATCATTGCGCCAGCCAAGCTGTTTCAGCGGACAAACTGCCGCCGGAAACGACTTGGCTGGCGCAATGATCACACGCGTCACGGCAGGCCGAGCCACGATCGAGCCGCCGCCTGCACGACCGATCCGTCCACGTCGGCCAGTTTGCGGCTCGCGTACTCCTTGGCCCAGGAGCTGGTGAGGACGCGCAGCGGTGGCCGCGGATCGGCCAGCGCCCCGACGACCACCTCGGCGACCTCCCGCGCGGTCTGCGCGCCCGGGTATCCGCCGTTGGCCACCCAGTCGAGGTACGGCACGAGCACGTCGGCGTAGGGCCCGCAGTCGGCGATGAGCGATTCCCGCGTGATGCCGGTGTTGGCCCCGAACGCGGTCTCCAGGACCGGCCCGGGTTCGACGATCGTGACGGTGACGCCCATCCCGGCGGCGGTGGGCGCGAGGCTCTCCAGGAAGCCCTCGACGGCGAACTTGGCCGCCGAGTACGCCTCGTTGAACGGCTGCCCGACCAGCCCCCGGGTGCTGCCTAGGGTGACGACGCGGCCCCGGCTCGCCCGCAGATGCGGCAGCGCCGCCTTCGTCATCGCGACCACGCCGAAGAAGTTGACCTCGATGTTGGCCCGGTACGCCTCGAGGGACGCCATCTCGATGGTCGGCACGGTGTTCCCGACGCCCGCGTTGTTGACCACCGCGTCGAGCCGTCCGTACTTGTCGACGACGCCCGCCACGCAGTCCTGAATGGACTCCCAGGAGGTGACGTCGAGCCGCCGCACGTCCACGGTGACGCCTGCGGCGGACGCCGCCTGCAGGAGCGCGTCCTGCCGGGACAGGTCACGCATGGTGGCGACGACCGTCCAGCCCGCCTCCGCCGCGGCGACCGCGGTGTGCAGGCCGATCCCGGTGGAGCATCCGGTCACGAGCACGATCATGCGGCCCTCACCTTCTCCGGCACCCCGGTGGCGGCGGGTGCGGCAGCGTCTGAGTCCGAAGCGGCCGCGGTGACCAGGCGATGCACCGCCCACAGCGGAACCGCGGCGAAGAAGGTGCCGATGAGCGTACCGAAGATCATCGTGATCTTCGTGGCGTCCAGGATGCCGAACCGGTCGTCGAGCAGGTCCACGAGGACGCCGCCGACGAACACGCTCAGCGGGATGATGCCCCAGGTGATCGTGCGGAAGGCGGCGTGCGAGACCGCCTGGTCCGACACCGGCACCCGGGCCTGCCGGACGGCGGCGGTGCTGACGTTGTACCAGACCATGAAGAACCCGTACGCCGCCAGCGTGGCGCCGATGACGACCGCGCCCGGCAGCGCCGGAGCAGCGAGGATGCCGAGCCCGACGAACGAGTGGAGGAAGATCGACCAGGGCATGACCCGGGCCGCCCCGATCTTGCGGCTGATCCGCTGGGCGAAGAAGGTGCCGACGACCGCGCCCGCCGCCGCGACCGACATCGCCGCGCCCATGACGCCGACCGACAACCCGAGTCCCCGGTACGCGAACATCGGCATCACGGTGACGTAGATCGGCCCGCCGATGTTGGCGAGGAGGGTGCCCTGCACCGTGCGCCGGAGCACCGGATCGCGCCAGTTCAGCAGCACGCCCTGCTTGAGCCGGGCCCACATCGACTCCTTGCGCTCCACGGCGGAGCCGTAGGGCTGCATGGCCCGGATCGATCCGGCCGACACGAGGTAGGTGACCGCGTCGACCACCAGCGACGCCACTCCCATGAGCTGGTACAGCACGCCGGCGATGGCCGGTCCGACCACTTCGGACGCCGTCCGGCTGGTCTCGAGGTTCGCGTACGCCTTGACCCGCCCGTCGCCGGGCACGATCGCCGCGATGGTGGCGGTGTAGCCGATGTTGAAGAAGACCGACGTCGCGTTGAGCACGGCCACCGCCGCGAACACGAGCGGGATCGACAACACGTCCAGCCAGTACGCGATCGGCATCGACAGCACGACGAGCAGCCGGATCAGGTCGCAGGCGACCAGGGTGGCACGCAGATTCCAGCGGTCGACGAGCATCCCGGCGACCAGGCTGAGCAGCGGGATGGCGAGATACTGCGCCATGCCCACCAGGCCGACCTGGAACGCCGAGGCGTGCAGCAGCAGGATCATCACCGTCGGCACGACGAACAAGGTGATCTTGTCGCCGACGTTGCTGACCGTCTGCCCCGCCCACAGCAGGTTGAATTGCCGTCCAAGACTCATGAGCGCCCCTGCGCCAGGAATCGCGCGTGGGCGCGCCGGTACGCGAGGAACCGCGCCAGAATGGTGTCGTGCTGCACCTGGACCCAGTCCGGTCCCGGGCACATGATGGCCCCGTCGAATTCGATCTCCGAGAGCCAGAACCTCTCGCCGTCGTGCAGGAAGTCGACGCACAGGTACGGCACCGGGAACTTCTCGGCGAAGTAGGCCACGGCCTCTTCCAGCTCCGGCGGTGTGTCTACATAGGATAGTCTGGCGCCGGTGCTGAACTGAGGGTAAGGCGCGCCTGGCCCGGGTTGGCGCACCAGGACGGCGGCCACCTCGCCGTCGACCAGATGCAGCCGGTAGTCGGTGGTCCCGTGGCCC
>JABFYB010000559.1 GCA_013361475.1 Hamadaea sp. | reverse complement strand
CTTGAGCCGAGACCTGGCCGACCTGAGACCCACTTACTGAGCGGGCCAGTGGCCTGGGTCACAGAGCGACCGGGTCGAGGAACAGAACAGGACCGGAAGGACTTGAGCCTGTCACGCTCAACTAACGTGATGGCAGGTGCTCCCATGACGACCCTCCCGGTCCTTCCCCTGAACGACGCCGTGCTCCTGCCCGGCATGGTCATCAGCGTGACCCTGGACGCCGGTACGCAGGCCGCGGTGGACGCCGCGCGAGCCGCCGGCGACAAGACCCTCCTCGTGGTGCCGCGCATCGACGGCGACTACGCGACGCACGGCGTCACCGCGATCATCGAGAAATCCGGCCGGTTGGCCGGCAGCGGCGAGCCGGCCGCCGTCCTCCGGGGCGTCTCCCGGGCGCGTATCGGGTCCGGCGTACCGGGGCCGGGCGCGGCTCTCTGGGTGGAGGCCGAGATCCTCACGGACGCGCCCGTCACCGGTAAGACCCGCGACCTCGCCCGTGAGTACAAGGCACTGCTGACCTCGCTGCTCCAGCAGCGGGGCGCGTGGCAGGTCATCGACGCCGTCGACCGCATCACCGACCTCGCCGAGCTGGCCGACACCGCCGGGTACGCCCCCTGGCTGACCCTGCCGCAGAAGATGGAGCTGCTGGAGTCGGCCGACGTGACCCACCGGCTGGAGCTGCTGATCGGCTGGGCCCGCGAGCACCTCACCGAGCAGGAGATCGCGGAGCAGATCGGCAACGACGTCCGCGAGGGCATCGAGAAGTCCCAGCGCGAGTTCCTGCTCCGCCAGCAGCTCGCCGCGATCCGCAAGGAGCTGGGCGAGGACGAGCCCGAGGGCTCGGCGGACTACCGCTCCCGGGTGGAGGCGGCCGAGCTGCCCGAAAAGGTACGCGAGGCGGCCCTGCGCGAGGTGGACAAGCTCGAACGGGCCTCCGACGCCACTCCCGAGGCGGGCTGGATCCGGACCTGGCTCGACACCGTCCTCGACCTGCCCTGGAGCACGCGTACCGAGGACAACACCGACCTGGCCGCGGCCCGGGCGGTGCTCGACGCCGACCACGCCGGGCTGTCCGACGTCAAGGACCGCATCATCGAGCACCTCGCCGTACGCAATCGCCGTGCTGCCAAGGGTTTGCAGACCGTCGGCGGCCGTGGTTCCGGCGCCGTTCTCGCCCTGGCCGGACCGCCCGGGGTCGGCAAGACCAGCCTCGGCGAGTCCGTCGCGCGTGCGCTCGGCCGGAACTTCGTCCGCGTCTCGCTCGGCGGCGTACGCGACGAGGCGGAGATCCGGGGCCACCGGCGTACGTATGTCGGGGCGCTGCCGGGCCGGCTGGTCCGGGCGCTGCGGGAGGCCGGTTCGATGAACCCGGTGATCCTGCTGGACGAGGTCGACAAGGTGTCGGCGGGCTACTCCGGCGACCCGGCCGCGGCCCTGCTGGAGGTCCTCGACCCGGCGCAGAACCACACGTTCCGGGACCACTATCTGGAGGTCGACCTCGACCTGTCGGACGTGTTGTTCCTCGCGACCGCCAACGTCGTGGAGAACATCCCCGGCCCGTTGCTGGACCGCATGGAGCTGGTCACCCTGGACGGCTACACCGAGCAGGAGAAGGTCGCGATCGCCCGCGATCACCTGCTGCCAAGGCAGCTGGACCGGGCCGGGCTCACCGCCGACGAGGTGGCGGTCTCGGACGAGGCGCTGGGCAAGGTCGCCGCCGAGTACACCCGCGAGGCGGGCGTACGACAGCTGGAACGGGCCTTGGCGAAGATCCTGCGCAAGGCGGCCGTGCAGCTGGCCGGCGACACCGGCTCGATCACCGTCGACACGGCGGAGCTGACGGCGTACCTGGGCCGTCCGAGATTCACCCCCGAGTCGGCCGAACGGACCGCGACACCTGGCGTGGCCACCGGCCTGGCGGTGACCGGCGCGGGCGGTGACGTGCTGTTCATCGAGGCGACCGCGATGGACGGCGAGCCGGGGCTGACCCTGACCGGCCAGCTCGGCGACGTCATGAAGGAGTCGGCGCACATCGCGCTGTCCTACCTGCGCTCGCACGGCCGTGAGCTGGGGCTGGACCCGAACGTCCTGGCGGGCAAGCGGATCCACCTGCACGTCCCGGCGGGCGCGGTGCCCAAGGACGGCCCGAGCGCGGGCATCACCATGGTGACCGCGTTGGCGTCGCTGGCGGCCGGCCGCCCGGTACGCCCCGAGTTCGGGATGACCGGCGAGGTGACCCTGGCCGGCCGGGTCCTCCCGATCGGCGGCGTGAAGCAGAAGCTGCTCGCCGCGCACCGGGCCGGGCTGACCGAGGTGATCATCCCGGCGCGCAACGAGCCGGACCTGGACGACCTGCCGACCGAGGTGCGGGACGTGCTCAAGGTGCACGTGCTGGCCGACGTCGCGGACGTGCTGAAGCTGGCGCTCGCGCCGGCGCCCGCGCTCACCACCGAAGGCGACGGCGAGCGGGACCTCGTCACCGTCTGACCCTTCGGGCTGGATCAGGGTTCCGGGTCGAATCAAGCCGCATGATTCGACCGGGAACCCTGATCCAGCGCAGAGAGTCGAGCGGCCCTCCCCGGCGCGTCGTATGGTGTCTCCACCACGACCCTGGGGAGGGCCGCTTCATGCGCCGAATCGCGTATCTCGCCGCCGCTGTGCTGCTGCTCGGCCTGGGGGCCTGCACGTCGGAGGACAAGAAGCCCGAAGCCGCGCCGTCGGCGTCGGTGTCGCCCTCGCCATCGGTTCAGGTGAGCCCGACTCCGCCCGCCGGGGCCGACATCAAGGGACCGCTCAACATCCTCATCGCGGGCATCGACAACCGGGAGAGCCAGCCGAACTGGATCCCCCGGTCGGACGCGCTGATGATTCTGCACGTCAACGCCGATCTGACGAAGGCGTACCTGACGTCGTTGCCGCGTGACCTCGTAGTGAACATCCCGGCGTTCCCGCCCGCG
>JABFYB010000725.1 GCA_013361475.1 Hamadaea sp. | reverse complement strand
CGGCCTGGACGAGGTCGTCATCGGCATGGCCCACCGCGGCCGGCTGAACGTGCTCGCCAACATCGTCGGCAAGCCGTACGAGAAGATCTTCAACGAGTTCGAGGGCTTCATCGACCCGAAGACCACGCAGGGCTCCGGCGACGTGAAGTACCACCTGGGCATGACCGGGAAGTTCACCTCACCCGACGGCCAGCACGGCATCACCGTGTCGGTGACCGCCAACCCGTCGCACCTCGAGACCGTCGACCCGGTCCTGGAGGGCATCGTCCGGGCCAAGCAGGACCGCCTCGACCTGGGCAACGAGGGCTTCACCGTGCTGCCGGTCCTGGTGCACGGCGACGCCGCGTTCGCCGGTCAGGGCGTGGTGGCCGAGACGCTGAACCTGTCGCAGCTGCGGGGCTACCGCACCGGCGGCACCGTCCACATCGTCGTCAACAACCAGGTCGGCTTCACCACCGCGCCCGAGTACAGCCGGTCCTCGCTCTACAGCACCGACGTCGCCCGGATGATCCAGGCGCCGATCTTCCACGTGAACGGCGACGACCCCGAGGCCGTCGTCCGGGTCGCCCGGCTCGCCTTCGAGTACCGCCAGGCGTTCCGCAAGGACGTCGTCATCGACCTCGTCTGCTACCGCCGTCGCGGGCACAACGAGGGCGACGACCCGTCGATGACCAACCCGCTGATGTACCAGATCATCGACGCGAAGCGCTCGGTCCGGAAGCTGTACACAGAGGAGCTCATCGGCCGGGGCGACATCACGGTCGAGGAGGCCGAGGAGGCGCTCCGGGACTACCAGAACCAGCTGGAGACGGTCTTCAAGGCCACCCGAGACGCGCAGACCACCTCGTCGGCCCGGCCGACGCGGGTCCGCGAGCCGGAGCCGGAGCCGCTGGTCACCACCGCGATCAGCACCGAGGTCGTCGCCGCGATCGGCGAGGCGCACACGACCCTGCCCGAGGGGCTGGTCCCGCACAAGCGGGTGCAGCAGTTGCTGGAGCGGCGGGCGAAGATGTCGGTCGCCGGCGACATCGACTGGGCGTTCGGCGAGATCCTGGCCTTCGGCTCCCTCCTGAACGAGGGCGTCACCGTACGCCTGGCCGGGCAGGACTCCCGCCGCGGCACCTTCGTCCAGCGGCACGCCGCGGTGGTCGACTCCCACGGCGGCGAGGACTATCTGCCGATCACCCGGGTCGCCAAGGACAACGCGAAGCTCTACGTGCACGACTCCCTGCTCTCGGAGTACGCGGCCATGGGCTTCGAGTACGGCTACTCGGTGGAGAACCCGGACGCGCTGGTCATGTGGGAGGCGCAGTTCGGCGACTTCGTCAACGGCGCCCAGTCGGTGATCGACGAGTTCGTGTCCTCGGGCGAGGCCAAGTGGGGCCAGAAGTCCTCCGTCGCGCTGCTGCTGCCGCACGGCCACGAGGGCCAGGGGCCGGACCACACGTCGGGCCGGCCGGAGCGGTTCCTCCAGCTGTGCGCCGAGGACAACATGCGGGTGGTCATCGCCTCGACCCCGGCGAACTACTTCCACGCCCTGCGGCGGCAGGCGCTGTCGCCGAAGCGGAAGCCGCTGGTGGCCTTCACGCCGAAGTCGCTGCTGCGCAACAAGCTCTGCATCTCGCAGATCGCCGACTTCACCACCGGGACGTTCCAGCCGGTCATCGGTGAGACGGGCGACCTGCGGCCGGAGACCGTACGCCGGGTGCTGTTCTGCTCGGGCAAGGTCTACTACGACCTGGTCCAGGCTCGGGCCGAGCGCGGCGTCACGGACACCGCGATCGTCCGGCTGGAGCAGCTCTACCCGCTGCCCGTCGACGAGGTCAAGGCGGAGCTGGCCAAGTACCCGAACGCCGTCGACTTCGCCTGGGTCCAGGAGGAGCCGGCCAACCAGGGCGCCTGGTCGTTCGTCGCGCTGAACCTGCTGGAGCACCTCGACGGGGTCAGCCTGCGGCGGATCTCCCGTCCGGCGGCGGCCGCCCCGGCGGTGGGCTCCACCAAGATGCACGACGTGGAGCAGGCCGCGCTGCTGGAAGCGGCGCTGCCGAAGGCGGCCTGATGTACTTCACCGATCGCGGCATCGAAGAACTGGTCGAACGCCGGGGCGACGAGCAGGTGGCCGTCGAATGGCTCGCCGAGCGGCTGCGGGACTTCGTCGACGCCAACCCGGAGTTCGAGACCGCCGTCGAACGGCTGGCCACGTATCTAGCCCGCTACGACGAGGACGACGACCTCTAGCGCTTGGGCCCGGCCTTCGGCCGGGCCCTTCGCTTTCCCGCAGATCACGGTTATGCCGGCTTCCGTAGCCGCCCGGTGAGGCATGCGTAACCGTGATCTGCAGCAGATACGGCGAACGCCCCGGGAGAATTCCCGGGGCGTCGTCAGTTCGCGGTTTCGGCGGGTGCTCCGCTCAGAGGGCGCTGGCGCGTACGCGCAGCCCACCGCGGCGCTTCAGAGCGCGCCGCTCCTCTTCGCTCATCCCGCCCCAGACGCCGGCGTCCTGGCCCGAATCCATTGCCCACGACAGGCACTGGTCGGTCACGGGACACCGCCGGCAGACCGCCTTCGCCTGCTCGACTTGAAGCAGCGCCGGGCCAGACGTCCCGATCGGGAAGAACAGCTCCGGGTCCTCATCGCGGCAGATCGCATGGTGGCGCCAGTCCATGGCGGCAACACTCCTTGTTCCTGAAGTGGGTGTGGGTATCCCTGTATGCGTCCCGCGTACACGGCAGGTTAAACATGACCGTCAGTGACGGTCAGTTACCGAATCCGTGAGCGGTGAGCAGGCAGCGAGCGCTTGACTCGATACGCTTGTGAATACTTTCACGAACTCCCGCCATGTCAAGGGGGGTGAAGCGAAAAAAACCGGTCGGGTGAGCAAGCTCACGACCCATTTGTCCGGATCACCAGGAGTTACCCTGACCCCCGCGCACGACAGTCATCTGTGAATGTAGTACTCTCC
>JABFYB010000640.1 GCA_013361475.1 Hamadaea sp. | reverse complement strand
CGCGTACGCGGTGTGGGCGGTGGTCCTGCCGGGGACGCTGGTCTACCGCGCGCTTCGGCCGACCCCGCGGACGCTGGTCGAGGACGTCGCGATGGGCGCCGCGGTCGGGTTGACCCTGGAACTCGTCGCCTGGGCCGTCTTCTCCGCCCTCGACGTGCGCTTCCTGCTCCCCGGCTGGCCGCTCCTGGTCGTCGTGGTGTTCCTGACCAAGCGGCTGCGGCGGCATTGGCGTCCGGTCGGCTACACCCCGGTGTCGCTGGGCTGGGCGTGGTCGCTCGCGGCGATCGTGATCTTCTGGACGCTCTACCTCTACGTGGTCTTCCTCGCGCGGAACCCGGTCCTCCCGACCTCCGAGGAGACCAGGCAGTACCTCGATCTGTCGTACCAGTTGTCGCTGGCGGGCGAGGCCAAGAACCACCTGCCGCTGCACGTCCCCCAGGTCGCGGGCGAGCCGCTGAACTACCACTGGTTCGCCTACGCGCACATGGCGATGGCGTCCCTGGTCGGCGGAACGGATCTCGCCGCGGTGTCGCTGCGGTTCGCGGTTCCCGCGCTCTGCGCGCTCACCATCGTGCTCACGGCGGTCGTCGGCGCGCGGATCAGCCGCCGTCCGTGGGCCGGGGTGGTCGCCGCCGCGCTCTTCTTCACGGTGGGGGAGGTCAACTTCACCGACCCGGTCACGATGCCGTTCGGCACCCAGGCCACCTTCGTGATCTGGCACGGCATGTCCATGATCTACAGCTGGGCGCTGCTGGTGGCACTGATCGGCGTACTGGTCGCGATCATCACGGGCGAGTGGCGATCTTGGCGCGGCTACCTGCTCGCGGCCCTGCTCATCGCCGCGTCGAGTGGAGCGAAGGCCAGCTCGCTGCCGGTGGTCCTGGCCGCGCTGCTGCTGGTCGCGGTGGTGCAAGTGGTACGCACAAAGCGGATCCCGTGGCCGGTCGTCCTGCTCGGGGTGCTGACCGCGGCGGGACAGTTCTTCGCGACCGCTGTGCTCTACCGGTTCCAGACCTACGCCACCGACATCAACGTCTTCGGCAGTCTCGCGGTCTTCTACGACCCACCGGCCGGGGAGGAACGGGGTTGGTGGGAGCAGGCGGCGATCACCACCGGAGTGTTCGCGGCGTTCCTGCTGAACCTGGAACTCCGGCAGGCCGGGATCGTCCCGTTGCTGTGGCGGCGCCGGCTGCGGCTGGAGCCGGCGCAGTGGCTGCTGCTGGGCGGTGCCCTCGGGGGAGTGGCGGCGTACCTGCTGCTGCGGCAGCTCAGCGACGGCCAGCAGTACTTCGCTCGCGCCGGTTTCGCGTTCGGCGTGCTCCTCTCGGCGTGGGGCTACGTCGAAGTCTTCGAGCGCGCTCGCCTGTCGGCTCGCGCCCGGTGGTATCTGGGCGTCTTCGCGGGCGGCCTGGCACTGGCAACGGTGCTCGCGCAGGTTGCCTTCGCCGGGCCGTCGACCGGGCAGCGCCCCTTCGATCCGGCGGTGCCCATCCTCCGCTGGGCGTTCTTCCTGCTGCTGTGCGGGATGGCGGGCGCGATCGTCTGGTACGCCCTGCGGGGCAGCCGCCCGGAGCTGCGGGGCAAGGGCGGGCTCGTCGTCCTGACCGCGATCCTCGTGATCGGGGCGCCCGGACTGGTCATGGACATGGTCAAGTCGGCCCGGTCGCCGAACGGTGGGGCGTACTACAACACGACGATGCCCCGATCCCGGGTGCTCGCCGCGCGGTGGGTCCGCGAGCACAGCCGGCCCGACGACGTGCTCGCGACGAACGTGCACTGCCTGCCGGTCGCGTACCTGGGGCGGTGTGATCCGCGGTCGTTCTGGCTCTCGGCGTACGCCGAACGCCGGGTGCTCGTCGAGGGCTGGACGTTCGCGCCCCGGATCGCCGGGGACGCGCTGAAGCCGTTCTGGGATCAGGCCTTGCTGGACCGCAACGACCGGGTCTTCACCGATCCGACGCCGGAGGATCTGGCGGCGGTGAAGGCGGACGGCGTGCGGTGGCTCGTGGCCGACGCCCGGTCGGGTGAGGTCTCGCCGGAGTTGGCGGCGTACGCCGATCTGCGGCACACCGAGGGACCCGTGTCGGTCTACGAAGTGCGCTGAGGGATCCGCCAGTACCAGACGCCGCCGCCGGTCTGGACGGGCTGCTGGACGATGCCCGTGATCGTGTCGCGCATGGCGTCGGCGTGCGGCCCGCCCTGCTGCAGCACGACGCACTGGGCGCGCCAGTAGACGAGATCCGCGCGGGCGACGGTGAGCTGCCGGGGGGTCAGCTCCGGTGGGCGTCCGGTCTCCCGGGCCGTCATCACGGCGACGTCCATCGTCCGGAGTGGACGACCCAACCGGCCCTCGCCGTCGTGGTCCCGGCTGAAGTAGTAGCCGTTGGGCGAGGCGTAGCCCAGCTTCGCCGCCAGCTGCAGCCGCATCTGGTAGTGGATCACCCCCGCCCGGGTCGTGTCCCCGTACGCGATCAGGGTGCCGTGCTGTTCGGCACAGGACCGCCACTCGCCCGAACTGATGAACGCCGGGGCGGGTTTGGCGACCACCGCACCGAGCCCGCGCGGGAGGGTCGGGATCAGCGCCACGAGCACCATCGCGGGCCACGCCCAGCGCAGAACGCTCAGCCGGGCGGCGTAATCCCAGCTCACCGCGAGGAGCAGGCCGATCACCGGAATGGCGATGAGCGCCAGGCGTACGACGACGACGTCGCGGAACAGCGGGAGCTGGGCGACCAGCGTCCACGACCCCGGTACGCCGATCGCCCGCCCGTGCCACTTGGGCAGTACGCCGAGCGACGCGACACAGGCGAGCACTGCGGTCAGCGCGGCACTCCGGACCCAGACCAGCCGCCGGAGCCACACCGTCGCCACCGCCGCGACGACGATCAGCGGTACGCCGAAGAACGCGGCCTGCTCGCTCGGGTTCGGCGCGACCTCGGCCGCGGCCGCCGGACTGCCCGCGATCGAGGC
>JABFYB010000255.1 GCA_013361475.1 Hamadaea sp. | reverse complement strand
GGCGCTGGCCTCCGCCGCCCTGGCCTCCGCCGCCCTGGCCGCCGCCTTGGCGCTGGCCGCCGGGCTGCCGCTGGCCTCGGTCGCGGGACTGCCCGCCGCCGTCGCCGGGGACGTCGTCGAGACGCAGCGTCAGCGAGATCCGCTTGCGCGGCACGTCGACGTCGAGCACCTTGACGCGTACGACGTCACCGGGCTTGACGACGTCCCGGGGGTCCTTGACGAAAGTCTTGGACAGCGCCGAGACGTGGACCAGGCCGTCCTGGTGGACGCCGACGTCGACGAAGGCGCCGAACGCGGCGACGTTGGTCACCACGCCCTCCAGCAGCATGCCGGGGACCAGGTCGGAGATCTTCTCGACCCCGTCGGCGAAGGTCGCCGTCTTGAACGCCGGACGCGGGTCGCGGCCCGGCTTCTCCAGCTCCTTCAGGATGTCGGTGATCGTCGGCAGACCGAAGGTCTCGTCCACGTACGCCGTGGGCTTGATCTTGCGCAGCGCGGTCGAGTTGCCGATGAGGGTGTCGATCGTGGCGCCCTCGCCGTCGAGGATGCGCCGCACGACCGGGTACGCCTCCGGGTGCACGCTGGAGAAGTCGAGCGGGTCGTCGCCGCCGCGGATCCGCAGGAAGCCGGCGCACTGCTCGAACGCCTTCGGGCCGAGCCGGGGGACCTGCTGGATCGTCCGGCGATTGCGGAACGGCCCGTTCTCCTCCCGGAACGCGACGATGTTCTTCGCGAGGCTCTCGGTGATCCCGGAGACCCGGGTCAGCAGCGGAGCCGACGCGGTGTTCACGTCGACGCCGACGGCGTTCACACAGTCCTCGACGACGGCGTCGAGCGACCGCGACAGCTTGCCTTCCGCGAGGTCGTGCTGGTACTGCCCGACGCCGATCGACTTCGGGTCGATCTTGACCAGCTCGGCCAGCGGGTCCTGCAGCCGCCGGGCGATCGACACCGCGCCCCGCAGCGACACGTCGAGTTCGGGCAGCTCGGCGGAGGCGTACGCGGAAGCCGAGTAGACCGAGGCGCCGGCCTCGGAGACGACGATCTTGGTCAGGTTGAGCTGCGGGTAGAGCTTGATGAGGTCGGCGGCCAGCTTGTCGGTCTCCCGGGAGGCGGTGCCGTTGCCGATGGCGACCAGCTCCACCTGGTGGACCTGGCAGAGGCGGGCCAGCACGGCGATCGACTCGTCCCACTTGTTGTGCGGGACGTGCGGGTAGATCGTGTGGGTCGCGACGACCTTGCCGGTGGCGTCGACGACGGCCACCTTCACCCCGGTGCGGAAACCGGGGTCGAGGCCGAGCGTCGCCCGGGTGCCGGCCGGAGCGGCGAGCAGCAGGTCGCGCAGGTTCGCGGCGAACACCCGGACCGCCTCGTCCTCGGCCTGCTGCCAGAGCCGCATCCGCGCGTCGATCCCGAGGTGCGTCAGAATCCGCGTACGCCAGGCGTACCGGACGGTGTCGGAAAGCCACTTGTCGGCCGGGCGGCCCTGGTCGGTGATCCCGACCCGGCGGGCGATGAGCTGCTCGAAGCGCGTCGGGCCGAACTCGGGGGCGTCCTCGGGCGCCTCGGGCTGGACCGCGATGTCGAGGATCTCCTCCTTCTCGCCCCGGAACATCGCCAGCACGCGGTGCGACGGCATCTTCGTGAAGGGCTCGGAGAAGTCGAAGTAGTCGGCGAACTTGGCACCGGCCTCCTGCTTGCCGTCGCGGACCTTCGACGCGAGCAGGCCCCGGTTCCAGACCTGCTCCCGCAGCTCCCCGATGAGGTCGGCGTCCTCGGAGAACCGTTCGATGAGGATCGCGCGGGCGCCGTCGAGCGCCGCCGCCGCGTCGGCGACCGCCTCGTTCACGTATCCGGCGGCGGTGGCGACCGGGTCGAGCGTCGGGTCGCCCAGCAGCAGATCGGCCAGCGGCTCCAGACCGGCCTCGCGGGCGATCTGCGCCTTCGTCCGCCGCTTCGGCTTGAACGGCAGGTAGATGTCCTCCAGCCGGGCCTTGGTGTCGGCGGCGAGGATCTGCGCCTGCAACGCGTCGTCGAGCTTGCCCTGGGAACGGATCGACTCCAGGATGGCCGCCCGGCGCTCCTCCAGCTCCCGCAGGTAGCGCAGGCGCTCCTCGAGCGTACGCAGCTGGGCGTCGTCGAGCGCTCCGGTGACCTCCTTCCGGTACCGGGCGATGAACGGCACAGTGGCGCCGCCGTCGAGCAGGTCGACGGCCGCGGTCACCTGCCCTTCGCGTACGCCGAGCTCGGTGGCGATCTGAGCGGCGATCCGGGGCTGCGGCACGGTCGAAGCGGTGGTCTGGGCGTCGGTTGTCACCGGAGCATTCTGCCCGGTCGGTCGGCCCGCCGCCGCGCCGGGACACGCTAGGCGGGCGTTCTCGGTGTCAAGTTGCCCACCACCTCGGCGTAGTAGGCCGACTCGGCGACGTGGAAGGCCAGCTCACGGGGCGACCAGCCACCGGTGCTCTTGTCCAGTTCCTCGTCGGTCAGCGAGTCGAGCCGCAGCCGCCAGATCTCGGCCAGCCGGGTCAGGCGGCTGCGCGCCTCGGCGAGATCCTCGGCCGTGAACTCGGCCAGATCCGCCGCGGTCGTCACGGCCGAGCCGTGCCAGTGATCGGGCAGCGGCTCGGCCCCGGCCAGCGTCGCCTCCAGTTCGGCGAGATGGTCGACGAGGTGGTCCACGACGCGCCGGATCGCCTTGTGCGGGGTGTAGACGCGGTCGCCGGAGGGGCGGGGCGTCCCGTCCCAGGCGGGCCAGGTCTCGGCGAGGGCGAGCACGTCGTCGACCAGGCCGGCCACGACGGACGACGGAGTGCGGTCGTCGGTGAGCGGTGAGAACACCTCACGAACGTAAAGCCGGGGTACGACACTCCCGTTGTCGATCAGGCTCGCGCGGGAACGATCAGGGCGCTGAGGACACGACATGCCGGTCGATCACGACCGATAGTTCATGATCGCGCGGAAAGCAGCGAG
>JABFYB010000560.1 GCA_013361475.1 Hamadaea sp. | reverse complement strand
GGGACACGGCGGCCCAGGGGCGCGGCGGCAAGGGGACACGGGCGGCCCGGGGGCGCGGCGGCCCAGGGGGCGCGGCGAATCCGCGTCGTGCGTTGCCGCATTAGGAATTAACTCGTCCTAATGCCCCCGTAACGTCGGGGTCATGACTGAGACGATCGACATCAAGCCCTTCCGGATCGACATTCCGCAGGCCGAGCTCGACGACTTGGCGTCGCGGCTGGCGGCGACCCGCTGGCCCGACGAGGTGCCCGGCAGCGGTACGGCGTACGGCATGCCCACGGCGGTCGTGCGGCGGCTGGCCGACCACTGGCGCGACGGCTTCGACTGGCGGGCGCAGGAGGCTCGGCTCAACGAGATCCCGCAGTTCACCACGACGGTCGACGGGCAGAACATCCACTTCCTCCACGTACGCTCGGCCGAGTCGGACGCGACGCCGCTGCTGCTGATGCACGGCTGGCCGGGGTCCATCGTGGAGTTCCTGAACGTGATCGGCCCGCTGACCGATCCCCGGTCGCACGGCGGCGATCCGGCGCAGGCGTTCCACGTCGTCGCGCCGTCGTTGCCCGGTTACGGCTTCTCCGGGCCGCCGACCGAGCCGGGCTGGGACAGCGCCCGGATCGCCCGGGCGTTCGCGACCTTGATGACCGGCCTCGGCTACGAACGCTGGGGGGCCGCCGGTGGCGACGCGGGTGCACTGGTCGGCCGCGAGCTGGGCATCCTCGCGCCGGCCGGGCTCATCGGCGTACATCTGCTGCAGATCTTCGCCTTTCCGTCCGGGGATCCGGCCGAGTTCGACAAGATCTCCGAGGCCGACAAGGCGAGCCTGTCCGGCACGACCGCCGAGTTCCAGAGCAAGGCGGGCTATCAGAAGATCCAGCAGAGCCGGCCGCTGACCTTGGCGTACGGGCTGACCGATTCGCCGGCCGGCCAGCTGGCCTGGAACGCCGAACTCTGGACCGGCTGGGGCGACTTCGCGGACTATCTCGACGTGGACAACTACTTGACCCACGTGAGCATCTACTGGTTCACCAGGACGGGCGGATCGAGCGCCCGGCACTACTACGAGGACGCCCAGAGCGGCGCCGGCTACCGCGAGGAGCCCAACGAGGTGCCGACCGCGGTCGCGGTGTTCCCGCAGGACTTCCGCACGATTCAGACCTTCGCCGGGCGGTCCAACAACATCGTGCGCTACACCGAGTTCGACCGGGGCGGGCACTTCGCGTACACGACCGATCCGGACCTGGTCGTCGCGGACCTGCGGGCGTTCTTCGGCGGTCTCTGACGATCCACCTGGGCCGGCTTTGCCGTTGTGACCGGCACCCTAGGGTGCGAGCCGCACAAGTGTGATACTGCGCGACAGACGTGCTCCGGGGTCGGTGAAAGTCCGAACCGGCGGTGACAGTCCGCGACCCGGCCGCAGCCAGCGGCCGGTTGACCCGGTGAAACTCCGGGACCGACGGTGAAAGTCCGGACGGGAGGCAGCACGCGACGAACGGGGTCAGCCGTGGGCTGACGCCGTCGTCTCGCGTCCCCCGGGGTCCATAGTGGAAAGGGACCCTGTGATGAGTGTTCTGCACGACCTGTTCGACGCCCAGCTGGCCGTCTTCGGCCAGCACATCCTGTGGCGCGAGGTCATCGGCAACGCGTTCGGCTTCGCCTCGGCGATCGGCGGCCTGCGCCGCCGGGTCTGGGCCTGGCCGGTCGGCATCGCCGGCAATCTCCTGCTGTTCACCGTGTTCTTCGGCGTCGCCTTCGACAATCCGCAGGCGATGACCCTGTTCGGCCAGGCCGGCCGGCAGATCTTCTTCATCGTCACCAGCGTCTACGGCTGGTGGCGGTGGTACAGCGTGTCGCGCGGTCGCGGCGCCACCGGCCCGGCGATCACCCCCCGCTGGGCGACCGCTCGCGAGCGGCTGGCCCTGATCGCCTTCTGGGTGATCGCGGTCGCCGTCGTCCAGCAGGTCTTCGTCGGATTCGGGGCGGGCTGGCCGGCTCCACGGTGGTACTTCTGGTGCGACGCCTGGATCTTCGTCGGCTCCATGGTCGCCACGTACGCCATGGCCCGGGGCTGGAACGACTTCTGGCTCGCCTGGCTGGCCGTCGACGCGGTCGGCGTACCGCTGCTGATCAAGTCGCACTTCTATCCGTCGGCGGTCCTCTACGTGGTCTACGGCGGACTGGTGGCCTACGGGTTCTCCGTCTGGCTGCGTACGTCCCGGGCGGCGGTCGCCCCGCTCGCCCCGGCGAAGGTGGCCGTGTGAAGATCTTGGCCCCTGGACACAACCTTCGGCGGTGACTCCGGGTCGTGTCAGGTAGCCGGGCGGCCGCGCCCGGCACTTGCCGAAGGGGGAGCACGCCGATGCCGGGTGAGGACGGGTTCCGCGAATTCGTGGAGGCTCGCTACGTCGAGCTGCTGCGGATCGCGTACCTGCTCACCGGCTCGGCGCACGAGGCCGAGGATCTGGTCCAGAACGCGCTGGTCCGCACCATGCGGGCGTGGTCGCGGGTGGAGGAGCCCATGCCTTACGTCCGCCGGGTCATGGTGAATCAGCACATCAGCGTCTGGCGTCGGGTCCGGCGGCGGGAGCTGGTAACCGCCTCGCCGCCGGACACGGCGTTCGCCGACACCGCCGACGCTGTCACGCAGCGTCACGCGGTGCGGGACGCGCTGCGGTCGCTGCCGCCGCGTACCCGGGCGGTGGTCGTCCTGCGCTATCTGAGCGACATGTCCGAGGCCGAGGTGGCCGCGGCGCTTGGCTGTTCCCTGGGCAACGTCAAGAGTCACGCCAGCCGCGGACTGGCCCGGCTGCGGGCCGTCCTCGACCCGGTCGATCTGGAAAGGATGCCGCTGTGAGCGTCGACGAGATGGTCGGCCGCGCCCTGCGCGACCTGGCCGACGAAGTCCGCCCGGAACACGACCCGTACGGCCGGATCCGCGTGCGTCACCGCCGGTCCCGCCGACGCCGGCCCGCCGTCGT
>JABFYB010000770.1 GCA_013361475.1 Hamadaea sp. | reverse complement strand
CGGCGATGGCCGGGGTGATGCTGCTGCGCCCCGCGGAGTACATGCTCCCGCACAGCGCACACCACCACTCCCACGCCGACCACGCCGAGCACCCGCACGTCGAGCGCGCGGAACCGGCCGAGCAGGAGGCGTGAGACGCCGTCAGCTCGGTGGGGCGGTGGAGGCGCGTACCACCAGTTCCGGCTGGAACCGGATCTCCCGATGGTCGTGATCCGGCTCGGACTCGGCCAGCAGCAGATCCGCCGCCGCCTGGCCGACCTGGTACGGAGGCTGCCGCACGGTGGTCAGCGGTGGGGTCAACCGCCGGGCGAAGCTCAGGTCGTCGTGACCGACGATCGACAGGTCCTGCGGTACGCGTACGCCTAGGTTCTCCAGGCCGTCGAGCAGGCCGAGCGCGGCGGTGTCGTTGAGGCAGACCACCGCCGTGACCTTGGGCGTCGCGGCGAGGATCGCGTCGGCGGCGGCCGCTGCGGCGTCGATGAGT
Source organism: Hamadaea sp. (assembly GCA_013361475.1). GTDB lineage: Bacteria > Actinomycetota > Actinomycetes > Mycobacteriales > Micromonosporaceae > Hamadaea. The sequence goes on along the minus strand of JABFYB010000770.1, from coordinate 12,250 downwards.
GACGGCGGCCGCAAGCGCAGGCGTAGGTCGAGCAGCGCGGTGGCCGGATCGAGCCCGGCGTCGGCGATCGCCTGGCGCAGGCCTTCGCGGCGGCCCGCCACCGGGGCGGGGTCCACGATGTCCCCCAGGTACGCGATCCGCCGGTGCCCGAGGGCGAGCAGGTGCTCTCCGGCCAGCCGCCCGCCGAGGACGTCGTCGACGGTGACCGCGCAGAGGTCCAGGTCCCCGCGCGGGTGGTCGATCAGGACGACCGGCGTGCCCTGGCGGCTCAGCGTCAGCAGCCGGGTCGGGTCGACCTCGATCGGCGAGATGATCACCCCTCGGACGGCCTGTGCCTGCAGCAGCCGGAGCAGCCGGGTCTCCTTCTCCGCCCGGAGGTCCGTGCTGCACGCCAGGAGCAGGCAGCCGGCGGCCGCGAGCCGGTCCTCGATGCCCCGGTTGACCTCCGCGTAGAACGGGTTCGCCAGATCCAGGGTGACGCTGCCGACGATGGGGCTCGGCACGCCCCGCAGTTGCCGGGCCGGGCCGTGCGGAACGTAGCCGACGCCCTTGATCGCCTCCTCGACCCGGTGCCGGGTCGCCGGGGCGACGATCGACGGCCGGCTGAGCACATTGGCCACTGTGGAGACCGATACTCCGGCTGCTCGCGCGACTTCGCGCATCCCACTGCGACGGTTTCGCCCGGTCATGGCGCGCCTCCCCGATTGCCGCCCTCTACATAGAAGCGTATCGTTCACGTTCTCCACGGCTTACAAACGTTACAACCGAGGAAGGGTCATGAAAAAAGCACTGCTAGCCCTCAGTGCCGCTGCGCTCACAGCGGCCGCGTCGTTGTTCGTCTTCGCCCCGCCCGCGTACGCCGCCACTGGGCTGCACATCAGCGGACGGAACGTCGTCGAGGCCAACGGCCAGAACTTCATCATGCGCGGGGTCAACCACCCGCACGTCTGGTACACCAGCCAGACCAGTTCGTTCGCCAACATCAAGGCTCTGGGCGCCAACACGATTCGGGTGGTGCTCGGCAGCGGCAAGCGCTGGGGTCCGTCGAGCGACGTCGCCAACGTCGTCAACCTGTGCAAGCAGAACAGGATGATCTGCGTCCTGGAGGTGCACGACACCACCGGGTACGGCGAGGACGGCGCGGCCGCCACTCTGGACGAGGCGGTCAACTACTGGATCACCCAGAAGAGCGTGCTGGCCGGCCAGGAGAACTACGTCATCATCAACATCGGCAACGAGCCGATCGGCAACACCAACCCGAGTCAGTGGATCGACGCGACCTCGAACGCCGTCAAGAAGATGCGCAGCAACGGGTTCGAGCACATGCTGATGGTCGACGCCCCGAACTGGGGCCAGGACTGGCAGAACGTCATGCGGGACAACGCGCAGACGATCTGGAACGCGGACACCCTGAAGAACACATTGTTCTCCATCCACATGTACAGCGTCTACAACCAGGCCTCGACCATCACCTCCTACTTCGACGCCTTCCAGACCATGGGGCTGCCGCTGGTGATCGGCGAGTTCGGCTGGCAGTTCAGCTCCGGCGAGGTCGACCACGAGACGATCCTGGCCCAGGCGCAGGCTCGCGGGCTGGGCTACCTCGGCTGGTCGTGGAGCGGCAACACCGATCCGATCCTGGACATGGCGACCAGCTTCAATCCGGCCCAGCTCACGACCTGGGGCCAGCGGATCTTCAACGGGACCAACGGCATCAAGGCCACCGCCAAGGAAGCCAGCATCTTCAGCGGCGTCACTTCCCCGTCCGCGTCCACGTCAGCGTCGGCTTCCCCCTCGCCGTCGACGTCCCCGTCGCGGTCGCCGTCCACCTCACCGACGACGTCACCCACCACTTCACCGACGTCGGGCGGCGGCAAGACCTGCACCGCCACCTACACGATCGTCAACTCGTGGCCGGGCGGCTTCCAAGCCGACGTCAAGGTCACCGCCGGCGGCGCGGCGATCTCCGGCTGGGCGGTCAGCTGGACGTTCGCCAACGGCCAGACCGTCACTCAGATGTGGGGCGCCACCCCGACCACCAGCGGGGCGAGCGTGACCGCCCGGAACGTGAGCTACAACGGCAGCCTCGCCGCGGCGGGCACCACGAGCTTCGGGTTCCTCGGGTCGTGGAACGGCACGAACACCGCGCCGACGCCGTCCTGCTCGGCGAGCTGACGCACCAGCACCCGTCAACGGCCTGGGCCGGATCGCCATCGCGGCGGCCGGTCCGGGCCGTTGCATTGTGGACGGCACTGTGGTGAGGGAGTACTCTCTCACCATGACTCACCCCTCCACCGTCCACGTGCACGCACCCGACGCCCCCGCCGTGCCACCGCGCCGCTGGCTGGCGTTGACGCTGATCAGCGTCGCGCAGTTCATGCTCGTCCTCGACGTCACCGTGGTGAACGTCGCGCTGCCCGACATCGGCGCCGGCCTGACCCTGACCCGGTCGACGCTGACCTGGGTCGTCACCGCGTACACCGTGTTCTTCGGCGGTCTGATGCTGCTGGGCGGGCGTCTTGCCGACGCGTTCGGCGCCCGGCGGCTCATGCTCGCCGGCCTCGCCGTGTTCACCGCCGGGTCGCTCGCCTCCGGGCTCGCCGGTTCGGCCGCACTGCTCGTCGGTGGTCGCGTCGGCCAGGGCATCGGCGCCGCGTTGCTCTCCCCGGCCGCGCTGGCCACCGTCACCACGACCTTCCACGGCGCCGAACGCACCAAGGCCCTCGGGGTGTGGGCCGCACTGGGCGGCGCCGGGTCCGCGATCGGCGTACTGGTGGGCGGGGCGCTGACGGCCGGTCCCGGCTGGCGGTGGATCTTCTTCGTCAACGTGCCCGTGGGGCTCGCTCTCCTCGCGACGCTTCCGGCCGTTCTTCGCCCGAATCAAGGGGTACGCACAACGATCGACGTCCCCGGCGCCCTGCTCGTCACAAGCGCCACGGCAGCGTTGATCTACGGCATGGTGCGTGCCGGTGACGCGGGCTGGTCCGCTCCGCTCACCCTCGCCGCCCTGGCCGCCGCCGTTCTCCTGTATGTCGCGTTCGCCGTCGTGGAGCGTACGGTGGCGACGCCGCTGATGAAGCTGAGCCTGCTGGGCCGCCCGGCGATCGCGGGCGGGGCCTTCCTGATGCTGGCCGCCACCGGGCTGCTGATCGGGCAGTTCTTCCTCGGCTCGTTCTACCTCCAGCACGTACGCGACTACGGCGCCTTCGGCACCGGCCTGCTGTTTCTGCCCGTCGCCGTCGGCATCGGCCTGGGCGCGCACCTCGGCAGCCGCCTCGTCGGTCACCTCGGCGGGCGGACGATCTCCGTCGGCGGCCTGCTCGTCGCGGCGGGCGGCCTGGGCCTGCTGACCCGGATCGACGCGACCGGCAGCGTCTACACCGGACTGCTGACCGGGATGACGGTCACCTCGGTGGGCCTCGGCGCGGTCTTCGTCGCCGCCACGACCACCGCGCTCGCCACCGTCGAGCACCACGAGTCCGGCCTGGCGTCGGGGCTCGTCAACACGTTCCACGAACTCGGCGGGGCCATCGGGGTCGCCGTGCTCTCCACGATCGCGGCGGCCGGGCTCACCGGCGGCAGCGTGGCCGGCTTCGCCGACGGGTTCTGGGCCGCCACCGCTGTCGCCGGGGTGTCCGCCGTGGTCGCCCTGTTCCTCATGCCGAAAGGCAAGCCGGCCGTCCCCGCCGGGGTGCACGTCCACTGAAGACGCGTACGCGGTCGGGGCACTACGCCGTCAGGGCGGCCGTCCCGACCGCGACCCAGGCCGCGAGGAAGCGGTCCTGGTCCACGCCCGCCTCCGGCTCGCCCAGCAGGATCCGGTAGATCGGATAGTAGGTCAGCGAGCCGACCAGCACGGCCGACGTCGCCGGAGCGTCCACCGCCGGTACGCGTCCCGCCGCCGCCTGCTGCGCGAGCCACTCGGCGACCTGGGCGTACAGGGGCCGCATCAGCCGGGCGTGCAGGATCTCCAGCAGCTCCGGGAACTGATCCAGCTCGCGGAAGGTGATCCGCACGTTCTCGACACTCAACTCCAGCCGGGCCAGGATCACCCGCCCCAGTCGTTCCAGCACGGCGGGGACGTCCTCACTCGAGCCGTCGAACGGCAGGCTCTTCTCGGCCTCGTAGTGCGCCACGTGCTCGTCGACGACCGCCCGCAGCAGCTCCTCCTTGGAGCCGAAGTGCTTGTACAACGCCCCGGATCCCCCGGTCAGCCCGACGGCGGTCTGGATGTCGGCCACGCTCGTCTTCGCGTACCCGCGTTCGGCGAACAGCCGCGACGCCGCCACGATGATGCGCTGCCGGGTGGAGGTCTCAGGCATAGCGAGAGAGTACTTACTCCCAGACCCGGCCCGCTCCGCCGGGCCTGGCGGTCGCGGGCCGGGCCGGGTCGGCCGCCTTACTGGCAGCAGATGTTGTAGCCGCGGTTCATCCAGAACGTCGTCGGGATCGGGTTGCTCAGCGTGGAGTCGCCGACGCTGACCGCTGCCAGCTCGTGCCGCCCCGGCCGCATCTCGACATGGGTGTGCGCCGAACTGGCGCCGCGCGACGCCTCGGTGGCGATGCGCTGACCCTTGTCGACGTGCTCGCCGACGCTCAGCCCGTCCAGCGGATCGGTGTGCAGGTAGATCACGGTCTTGTCCAGGTCGGCGTTGTAGATCGACAGCGTCGACAGGCCACCGCCGCCCTCGTTCTTGTAGATGACCGTGCCGGCGGTCAACGCGTACACGGCGGATCCGGCGCTGCGGGCCAGGTCGATGCCCTCGTGCCGGCCCGAGGTGGACAGATACCCGTCGAAGTAGGCCGAGATGGCCCCGGCGTCGTCGTGGTAGAGGCCGAACTCGAGACGGTCGTTGCCGGCTTCGCCGACGACGTGGCTCGCGTTCTCGTTCTTCAACTCCGGCCGCAGGTTGCCCTTGGCCCCCGCGATGAACGAGTCGATGGCGCCGGACCAGTCGCTCTTGTAGAAGATCGTGACCGGGACGGACTTGCGGTTCCAGACCGACGCCGCGTTGTTCTTCACACACTGGCCCCGGCCGTTGCCCGAGCTGATGAAAGTGACGCAGCCGGAGCCGGTGCCGTAGTCCTGGATCGATCCGGCGAAGTCGACCAGCGACCCCGCGTTGTCGCTGTTGTAGTAGAGGCAGACCTCGCCGTCCTCGCACACGCCGTTGCGCGCGTTCGCGGCCTGGGCCGGCGCTGCGCCGACCATGGCACCCAACAGGACGGCGGTCGCCGCCACGATGAGAGTCCTCTTCACCGTCACCCTCCTCGGTACGCTCAGCGCCCGATGCGCTGCGACCGACGGTAAGGCGGCGTCATACATTCGCCCTACAGAGTCGTTACAAGTACGCCCGACGATGCGGTACGGGGCTCCTCACCGGACTCGGGTGACGTTCGCTCCGACGATCACGCCGTCCCGCACGGTGTAGGTGCCCGCGTACACCTGGTGCGAGCCGTCGGTCTGCTCGGCGTCGAGCGAGATCGACACGACGTCGCCCGAGGTCGAGGTGATGGTCAGGGTGTCGTGCTTCGTGGTGGCGAACCCGGCGGCGAACTGGTTCTCGTCGCCGCCGAAGCTGCTGCCGCCCAGCAGCCAGGCCCGGTGATAGTCACGGGCGTTGATGGCATCCACGTACGCCGTCACGACGGCGGCCGGGCTCCCGGCGGCGGGCGGATTCTGCCCGGTGTTTCCGTTTCCGGTGGACAGTGTCCACTCGCCCGTTTCGGTCGCCACGCCACTGTCCGGAGTGAACTGCACACCCGTCACCTGCGCCGCCGACGGGATCGAGAACGTGATCCAGCCCAGCGCCGAACCGCCCGGATTCACCGTCACCACACCCGGGAACCTCGGCCCGGCCGTGATGTCGGCGATCGTCGGCGAGAATCGCTGGCCGGCGGCGTCGATCAGCGTCGCGCAGTTGTCCGGCGCGTCACTGTAGACCGAGCTGCCCGCGTTCTGGAGCCGGAACTGCACTCCGACGAGTTTGCTCCCGGCCGCCGGTTGACTGACGTCGTCGGCCGCGGTCGCCGGATCGGCCACCTTCAACGGCGTCACCGCCACCACGTCCCCCGTGACGTCACCGGTCAGCGTCAGCGTGTCGCCCAATCCGGGACTGGTCGCCTGGGCGGCGCGCGGCGTCGGCAGGACGAGCAGCGCCGCGGCGGCGAGCGCGGAAAGACTCTTCGAGATCGTACGCATGACGATCGCCCCTGAGTCCTGATCTTACTCTTCGCCGGTCCTGGTCAAGCGCTGATCAGATGTTGGTCAGTCGATGGACGAGGGCGTCGGGACGGCTGAGCGCCACCAGATGCCCGCCGGGGATCTCCTCCACGTCGAGGCCCAGGCGTCGCCGGACGAGACGGCGCTGGAACTCCAGCGGGAAGAACCGGTCGTCGACGCCTTGGAGGAACGTGGTCGGCACATCCGGCCAGGCGTCCAGCGGCCACGGTTCGGTGAACAGCGTCTCCGACGGGCCGGTGGGCGTACCGGCCGTCGCTTCGGCGGCGACCTCCGGGGGCACGTCGTGGAAGAAGTCGTCGAGCAGGTCGAACTGCTTGCCGTGCCGGGCTTCGGCGTGCCCCACGTTCGCCCACCAGTCACCGGCCGTCTCCCCCGGCGCTGGGACCATCGCGTTGACGAGCACGATCCGGGCGACCGGCGTACGCGTGGCGGCGACCGGCGCGAGGAACCCGGCGAGCGACTGGGCCACCAGCACCGGATCATGGCGGCCGATCGTCGCTTGGCGGATCGCTTCGGCGTACTCGTCGTATCCGGCGTCGTTCGACTGTGGCAGGTCGACGGCGACGGCGTCGTGCCCACGGTCGCGCAGCAGCGGCACGACGCGATGCCAGTACCAGGCTCGCCCGTCGGCTCCCGGGACGAGGACGAAGTCGGTCATGACAGCGCCCCCGGGAAGCGGCTGACGAAGTCGAGCGTGCCGACCCAGTCGGGCTTGAGCCCGATGCGCACCATCTTCCGCCCCGACTGCTCGACGTCGGCGATGTTGCGGGCACCCTGTTCGGCTCCGTAGTAGTGATGGTGCGCCGCCACGTACTCCGGGAGGATCCCGTCCACGTCGACCACCGTGGCCCGGCCGCGGAGCAGCAGGACTTCCGGCGGCGGGCCGGGAGTGTCGATGGTGATCGCGACCGCCGGCCGGGACCGGAGCGCAGTGATCTTGGCGCTTCCCGCGAAGGTGCCGAAGACCAGCTCGTCGCCGGTCCAGTGGAACATCACCGGGAACACGCGAGGCGTGCCGTCCTTGGCCACATAAGCCACCCGGGCCAGTTCGGTCGAGGCGAGCAGCCGCTGCGCGAGGTCGGTCGTCAGCAGTCCGAGGTCTCCTTGCTTCATGGTCATACTCCTAAATTAGGAGTAACCACTACCAGAATGCAAGAGGTAGCCGTATGATTTCTTCGTGGTCGGTAAACGCAGGTTCGACGACCCGTGCGGAGTGGCACGGGCGCTCGGCGTCGTCGGTGAGAGGTGGGCTCTGCTCGTCGTGCGCGAGCTGCTCCTCGGACCCAAGCGGTTCACCGAGCTGAGCCGGGGACTGCCCGGGCTCAGCCAGAACGTGCTGTCCCAACGACTTCGCGAGCTGGAGGAGTCCGGCGTCGTCCGCAAACGGCGGCTCGGGCCGCCCGTGAGCGCGACCGCGTACGAGCTGACCGACCTCGGCGAACTGCTGGATCCGGTGCTGACGTCGCTGGCGGCCTTCGGCAGCCGCTTGCCGTTACCGCCGACGGAGACTTCGATGAGCGCCGACGCCTTCGTCCTCGCGCTGCGGACGACGTTCGACCCGTCCTCCGTGAAAGCCGGCCAGGGCGGTTCGGTCGAATTGCGGATCGACGACGACGTCTTCCACGCGGCCATCCGCGACGGCCGGTTCGCGGTCGCTCGCGGCACCGCCGCCGCAGCCGACGCCACGCTCACCGGAACCGTCGCCGCTCTACGTTCCGTCGTCTTCGGCGGCCGGCCGTTGACCGACGGCGTACGCGTCGACGGCGATCGCCAGGCCGCCGAGCGGTTCGTCCGCTGCTTCCCCCGGCCCCAACCGATCGTCTCCCCCGCACAATCCGCTTGACGCCGGATCAGGGTTCCCGGTCGAATTGCCGGGGAGCCTCTTGGGCGAGCCGCCAGGAGTGCAGTCAGTGCAAGATTCGACGCGGAACCCTGATCCAGCGCGGAAACCAGCGGCCAGCAGAGCGAGGTCCACTGTGGCACGGCAGCACCGGGGCCGGCGGCCCGCTCCACCGGCGCGAGCGCCCTATCGCGGCCCGGGCTGGCAGCAGCAGCCGGCGCTCGGCGTCGACGTCGGCGGGGTGATCGTGGCGCTGGCCGGGCGGGAGGAGGACACGTCGTTCTTCGGCACCCGTCCATTGGAGACGCCCGCCACCGAGGGCGTCTTCGAGGCGCTCGCGGCGCTCACCGAAGGGCCGTTCGCCGGGCGGGTGCATCTGGTGTCGAAGGCGGGCCCGAAGGTCGAGGCGAACACCCGCGCCTGGCTGCAGCACCATGACTTCTTCGGGCGTACCGGGGTCGGCGTGAGCAACGTCCACTTCGTCCGGGAGCGGCGGGACAAGGCTCCCGTGTGCGAGCGCCTCGGGCTCACCCACTTCGTCGACGACCGGCTGGATGTGTTGGCGTACTTGGCGACCGTCGACCATCGGTTTCTGTTCACCGGCGGCACCGACGAGCCCGTCGCCGATCATTTGCCGGACTGGGCGACCGCCGTCGACTCCTGGGCCGCACTCACCGAACTGCTCGCGGGCGGAGACGACTAGCTAAGCCGGGAGCGCAGCCAGCGCAGTTGCCGCCGCACGTGGACGGCCTCACCGCCCTCGTGGTGGTTGAACGGGTAGACGTGGATCTCGTGCTCGGCGGCGTACTGATTCGCGGCGGCGAACACCGTGCTCGGCGGGCAGACCGTGTCCCGCAGTCCGACGCCGAACTGGGCCGGCGCGGTCGCCCGGCGGGCGAACGACACCCCGTCTACATACGACAAAGTACGCCGGACGGCCTCCTCGGCCTCCCGGTGGATCGCGAGGAACCGGACGATCTCGGCGTACGGCTCGGCGTCGGTGATCTCGACGGCTCGCTGAATGTGGCACAGGAACGGCGCGGTCGTCAGCACCGCCGCGAGGTCGCCGACGAGGCCCGCGACGGCGAGGGCGAGCCCGCCGCCCTGGCTGTTTCCGGCGACCGCCACCCGGTCCGGGTCGACGCCGGGCAGGGCGCGTACCGCTTCGACGGCGCGGACGGCGTCGGTGATCAACCGGCGGTAGTAGTACTCGGCCGGGTCGAGCAGCCCCCGGGTGACCGGCCCGGGTCCCCCGTACGCCGAGCCGCCCGGATCGGGGGTGTCGCCGCCGGTGCCGTACTGCCCGCCTTGGCCGCGGCTGTCCATCAGCAGGTGGGCGTAGCCGGCGGCGGGGTAGGTCGGGCGCTCGTGCGGCAGCCCGCGCCCTCGGCCGTAGCCCAGGAACTCGACCACGGCCGGCAGCGCCTCGGACCGTCCAGAAGGGCGCGAGTACCAGGCCCGGATCGGGTCGCCGCCGAAGCCGGCGAAGGTGACGTCCCAGCAGTCGATCAGGGCGAGGTCCGACGGTTCCGGCCGCACGTCGATCAGCACCGGCTTGGCCGTGGCGGTGGTGAGGGTGGCCGCCCAGAAGTCCGTGAAGTCGGCCGGCTCGGCGACCTCGGGCGCATACCGGCGAAGCTGGTCGAGCGGAAGGTCGAACAGGGCCATGAAACTTTCCCTACGCCGTTCGGAAGTTTCGGAGGACTGTAGCACTCCATGCAGCATCCGATGCACTGTCCACATACATGGACGCCGTCCAGAAACCCTTGACACGGCTGTCCGCGGACGCCTACTGTGCCGCCAAATGTAACGGCAATTTTCGGAAAATTTTCGAGGATGCGATGGCTGCGCGGACCTGGCGCCAGGCGATACGCCGCGACTGGCAGCTCTACTCACTGGCGATCCTGCCCCTGCTGTTCTTCGTGATCTTCCGCTACCTGCCGATGCTCGGCAACGTGATCGCGTTCCGGCGATACCAGCCGGGCGGCGACATCTTCGGCGAGCGGTGGGTCGGCCTGCACTACTTCGAGATGTTCTGGGACGACCCGACCTTCTGGCAGGTCTTCACCAACACCTTGATCCTGGGCGCGCTGACGCTGGTCGTGCTGTTCCCGCTGCCGGTGATCCTGGCGCTGCTGCTCAACGAGGTACGCACCGGCGCGCTGAAGCGCCTGGTGCAGACGATCTCCTACCTGCCGCACTTCCTGTCCATAGTGGTGGTGGCCGGCATCGTCTTCCAGGTGCTCTCGGTCGACGGCATCGTCAACCAGGGCTTGAAGGCGCTCGGCGAGGACGCGATTCCGTTCCTGCAGCAACCCGGCTGGTTCCGCACCATCTACGTGACCTCGGAGGCGTGGCAGACCGTCGGCTGGGGCACCATCCTCTACCTCGCCGCGCTGACGACGATCGACCCCGACCTGTACGAGGCGGCCCGGATCGACGGGGCGAGCCGCTGGCGGCAGACCTGGCACGTGACGCTGCCCGGCATCCGGCCCACCATGGTGACGTTGCTGATCCTCAACATCGGCACCTTCATGGCGGTCGGCTTCGAGAAGATCCTGCTGCTCTACAACCCGCTGACCTATCCCACCGCCGACGTCGTCTCGACCTACCTCTACCGGGTCGGCGTCGTCTCCGGCAGCTTCAGCTACGCCGCCGCCATCGGGCTGTTCGAGTCGGTGATCGGGCTGATCCTGGTCCTGTCGGCCAACGCGATCTCCCGCCGCACGGTCGGGACGAGCCTGTGGTGACCGTCGAGGCGCCGAAGAAGGTCGCGGTCGCGCCCGCGAAACGCAACCGGGGTCAGCGCCCGAGCCGGGGCTACCGCGTCTTCCAGGCGGTGAACGCGCTCGTCCTCACCGGCGTCGTCGTCCTCACGCTCTATCCGCTGGTCAACATCGTGGCCCGGTCGTTCAGCGCCGAGGACTACATCCGATCCGGCCAGGTCAACCTGTGGCCGCGCGGCTTCAACCTCACCACGTACCGCCGGGTGATGTCCGACCCCGCGTTCTGGACGAACTACCGGAACACCGTGGTCTACACGGTGGTGGCGACCGCGATCTCCATGGTGCTCACCGTCTGCTACGCGTACGTGTTGTCGAAGAAGCACCTGCGCGGCCGCAGCGCACTGGTCGGCATCGCCGTCTTCACGATGTTCTTCAACGGCGGCCTGATCCCCAACTACGTCCTGATCAGCGGGCTCGACCTGCGTAACACGATCTGGGCGGTGGTGCTGCCGAACGCGATCAGCGTCTTCAACCTGCTCGTCATGAAGTCGTTCTTCGAGTCGATGCCGGTGGAGCTGGAGGAGGCCGCCGCGGTCGACGGCCTCAACACGTACCAGACCCTGCTGCGCATCGTGCTGCCGCTGTCCAAGGCGATGCTCGCCACGATGGTGCTGTTCTACGCCGTCTTCTTCTGGAACTCCTGGTTCTCGGCGTACCTCTACCTCGACCGGGCGGAGATGTTCCCCGTCACGGTCTATCTGCGCAACCTCATCGCCGGTGCGACCGGCGGTTCCGACGTCGGCACGGCCAGCGAGGCCGCGCTGCAGATCGCCGCCAACATCCAGTCGGTGACGATCGTCCTCACCGTTCTACCGATCATGCTCGTCTATCCGTTCATCCAGCGCTATTTCGTCTCCGGCGTGATGCTCGGCGCCGTCAAGGGGTAGCGCGCCCTCCACGGACCACCACCCCATGAACGCCCCATGAAATGGAGTGACCATGTACCAGCTCTCCCGGCGCCAGGTGCTCCTCGCCGCCGGTGCCGCCGCCTCCACGCTCGCCCTGGCCGGCTGCGGTGACGACGAGGAAGGCGACACCGACCTCTCCGGCAAGAAGGCCGGCGCCATGGACAAGTACGCCGCCGGCGACCAGTTCAAGGCGACCGAGCCGCTGAAGTTCTCCATCATGCTGCTCAGCAACGCCGGGTACCCCTACAAGGCGGACTGGCTGTTCTGGTCGGAGCTGACCAAGCGGACCAACGTCACCCTCGAGCCGACCGTCATCCCCGGCAGCGACTACAACCAGAAGCGCAGCGTCATGGTGAGCGCCGGCGACGCGCCGATGATCATTCCGAAGACGTACCACCCGGACGAGGAGGCGCTCATCGCCGGTGGGGCGATCCTGCCGGTCAGCGACTACCTCGACCTCATGCCGAACTTC
>JABFYB010000531.1 GCA_013361475.1 Hamadaea sp. | reverse complement strand
GTCGCGGGATGCCAGGTGACGTCGGCGGCATAACTCGACGCGGCGTCGTAAGGCGAGTTGGGTCCACCCTCGGCGGCGAGCCACACCTCGGCGGCGTAGTGCCGGATCGCCCGAGTGGCGATGTTGTAGGAGGTCAGCGTCACGTCGGTACCGGCGAGCCGGCCCGGCTGGGCGCAGAAGGTGGCGTCCTGGGCGAAGGTCGCCGTGCCGTCGTTGGCGTCCTTGCGTACGCGGAACTGAGCGTGCCGCAGGAAGTGGCCCGGGAAGTTGCGGGACTCGAACGAGTAGCAGCTCGAGTCGGCCAGGCCGTGGCGTACGACGAAGGTCGCGTCCGCCTTGAGCGTCGCGTCGCTCGCCGCCGTCACGACCTCGGTGTAGCCGAGGCTGTCGCGGTGCCGCAGATAGCGGTTCGTGCAGCAGGCGGTCACCACCTGAAGCGAGACCGCCTGGTCGACGGCGAGTGACGCGGCGCTGCGCCACCAGGGCGAGGCGACCTGCCAGGTCGTGTCCGCCGCCCACGCCGTCGCGCTGTCGAAGCTGTTCGGGCCGCCGTTCGCGGCGATGTAGACCTCGGCGTTGATGTGCCGCAGGAACCGGCCCGGGAAGTTCTTCGACTCGAAGGACACGCCTTGCGCCGTGTGCCCCGTACGCACGCAGAACGTGGCGTCCTGCGCGAACAGCGCCGAGCCGTCGTTGGCCGCCCGCTGCACCCGGTACGCCGAGTGCCGCAGGTACTGCCCGGGATAGCCGCGTGCCTCGAAGGAGTAGCAGGCCGAGTCGGCCAGCCCCGCCCGCAGCCAGTAGGTCGTGTCCCGTTTGGTGGCGTCGTCGCTGCCACTGGTGACGGGAACCGTTACGCCGAGCGGATTCGGCCGCAGATAGCGATCGGTGCAGCACGAGGTGGTGGCGCCGAGCGACACGAGCGTGTTGAGCCGCAGCCCGCCCGCCGCCGCCTGCACCGCCAGGTTCGCCGTGCGTACCTGGGCGGCGTCCATCTTCAGCACCTGCCGGTCGTAGGTGTAGAACCCGTTGCGCTCGTTCTCCACATCGGTCGGCTCCGTGTAGATCGACGCCGACAGTCCACGGGAGAAGATCAATCCCTGCAGCGTGTCGGTGACTTCGGCGTACCGCTTGGTGAGCGTGGCCGAGTCCGGCGTCATCTCGTAGCTGAACCCGGCGCCCGGCTGCCACTCGTGGCCCGGGACGATGAGCCCGAGGCCGCCGAACTCGCCGAGTTCGGCGACCCGGGTGGCGCTGGGCGGCTGGGTCTGGCCCGGCCCGACGTAGATGTGGTCGTCGATCGCGTCGCCGTTGCCGCCGTCGAAGCCGCAGCAGTTGGAGCCGGAGTTGTTGTCCACCAACCGCGTCGGGTCCCAGCTCTTGACCAGGTCGGCGATGCGCGCGGGATCGTATTCGCCCCAGCCCTCGTTGAACGGCTGCCACTGCACGATCGAGGTGATCCCGCGCAGCTGGTCCACCATGCGGTGCAGTTCGCTCTCGAAGGTGGCGCGGTCTGACGTGGACGGATTCACCCCGGTACGCATGGACGGCATGTCCTGCCACACCATCAGCCCGAGGCGGTCGGCCCAGTAGTACCAGCGCGCCGGTTCGACCTTGATGTGCTTGCGCACCGTGTTGAAGCCGAGGTTCTTCTGCTGCTGGAGGTCGAAGGCCAGCGCGGCGTCGGTGGGCGCGGTGTAGATGCCGTCCGGCCAGTAGCCCTGGTCCAGGGTGCCGATCTGGAAGACGAACCGGCCGTTGAGCACCGGCCGCAGGAAGCCGTTGACGACCGCCTTCGCGATGGACCGCATCCCGAAGTAGCCGCCGACGACGTCACCGCCGCCCGTGCCGGTGAGCGTGACGCGCAGGTCGTAGAGGAACGGGTCGTCCGGGCTCCACAGCCGCGCGTTGGGCACCGGAATACGCACGTGCGCGCCGGGTGTGCCGGTGGCGCTGCCGACGACCGCGCCGCCACTGAGCACCTCGGCCAGTACGCCTTGCGCCGTCCCGCCGGCCGTCTGCACCACCAGGTCCAGCTGCCCGGCGACGACGTCGGGCGTGGTGTCGAGCCGGGTGACGTGGGCGGCGGTGGTCGGCTCCAGCCAGACGCTCTGCCAGATGCCGGAGGCGGCCGTGTAGAAGATGCCGCTCGGGCTCAGGCGCTGCTTGCCCAGCGGTATGCCGGCCGCGTCGACGGGGGAGTAGACGCCCACGATGATCTCGTTGGTCCCGCCGGTCAGTGCGTTGGTGATGTCGATGGCGAACGAGTCGTAACCGCCGGTGTGGCCGCCGACCGACTGGCCGTTGACCCAGACGGCGGCCTGCCAGGTGACCGCGCCGAAGTTCAGCTGCACCCGGCGGCCGGACCAGCCGGACGGCACGGTGAAGGTACGCCGGTACCACATGTAGTTCTCGTGCCGCATGATCCCGGACAGCGCCGACTCCACCGGGTACGGCACGAGGATCGTCTCGCCCAGCGTCTGCCCGACGGGCGGGTTGGCCAGCCCGGTCGCGTGGGCGAACTGCCACTGACCGTTGAGGCTCTGCCAGTCCGGCCGGGTGAGCTGGGGCCGGGGATACTCCGGCAGCGGATTGGTCAGCGACACCTGGCTGGTCCACGGTGTGCTGAGCGGCGGAGTCTTCGGCGCGTACGCACTGTGCGCCGGGGTCGCTCCGATGAGGATGGTCGCGGCGGCCAGGATCATGGCCGAGCCGGCGCGGAGGAGTCTGGTCACGGTGACGCTCCCGGGGGTGATGGGCCGCGACTGTGACGCTGCGCAGGTATCAGCGAGGGGGAGACCTGCGCAGCGTCACAGTCAGGGGAGTGAAGCTCAGGAGAGGGGGAACTTCTGGGCGCCGCTGCCGTTGCAGTCCCAGATCTGCAACCGGGTCCCGTTGGCGGTGTTGCCGCTGGGCGAGTCCAGGCACCGGCCCGACTGCGGGTTCTTCAACGACCCGTCCGCCTGCTGCTGCCACACCTGCGCCCCCGTGCCG
>JABFYB010000200.1 GCA_013361475.1 Hamadaea sp. | reverse complement strand
TGTCCGGCGTGACAACGTCGTCGCGGCGATGATCAAAGCGATCCGGGCCGCGAGCATGTGTGACCCGCCCGGTAGGCTGGCTGACCGATGTCGAACACGAATGCCCTGACCACCGCCCAGCGCGAAGCCGTGCACGCGCTGCTGGCGCGTTTTCCCGTGGCCGACGAGCTGGGCCGCCGGTTCGCCCAGGCCGGACACGACATCCACCTCGTCGGCGGTTCCGTCCGCGACGCCCTCCTCGGCCGACTCGGCGACGATCTGGACTTCTGCACCGACGCGCATCCGGACGAGACGCTGCGCATCGTGAAGGGCTGGGCCGAGGCCACCTGGGAGACCGGGCGCGAGTTCGGCACGATCGGGGCGTTCCGCGACGGGCTGCGCCTGGAGATCACGACGTACCGGGCGGAGTCCTACGACGGGGTCAGCCGCAATCCGGCGGTGCAGTACGGCACCTCCCTCGGCGACGACTTGAGCCGCCGCGATTTCAGCATCAACGCGATGGCCGTCAGCCTGCATGATCACCGCTTCACCGATCTCTACGGCGGACTCGACGACCTGCGCGACCGGATGATCCGTACGCCCAAGGCGCCGGAGCAGAGTTTCGGTGACGATCCGCTGCGGATGCTGCGGGCCGCCCGGTTCGCCGCCCAGCTGCGCTTCGTCGTCGACGAGCCGGTCATCCGCGCCATGTCCGACATGTCTGGGCAGCTCACCCGGATCACGGCGGAACGCGTACGCGACGAGTTCAGCAAGCTGATGCTCGGCGAGGACCCCGTGACCGGGCTGCGTCTGCTGGTCGAGACGGGACTGGCCGAGATCTTCCTGCCGGAGCTGACCGAGCTGAAGATGGAGATCGACGAGCACGCCCAACACAAGGACGTCTACGAGCACACCCTGACGGTGGTGCAGAACGCGGTGGACCTCGACACCGCCGACACCGGACCCGACCTGGTGCTGCGGCTCTCGGCGTTGCTGCACGACATCGGCAAGCCGGCGACCAAGGCGGTCGGTGCGGACGGCCGGGTCAGCTTCCACCACCATGAGCTGGTCGGCGCGCGGCTGGCCAAGCACCGGCTCAAGCTGCTCAAATACCCCAAGGACGTGATCAGCCCGGTGGTCGGTCTGATCTCCCTGCACCTGCGCTTCTACGGTTACGGCCGCGGCGAGTGGACCGACTCGGCCGTCCGCCGCTACGTCCACGACGCCGGTGAGCTGCTCCCCCGCCTCCACAAGCTGACCCGGTCCGACTGCACGACCCGCAATCGGCGCAAGGCCGCGCAACTCGCCGCCGACTACGACGCTCTGGAAGAGCGCATCTCCCGGATCGCCGCCGAGGAGGACCTGGCCAAGGTCCGGCCCGATCTGGACGGCAACGCGATCATGGAGCTGCTCGGCCTGCCGCCGGGTCCGTTGGTCGGCCGAGCCTGGAAGCATCTCAAAGAGGTACGCCTCGAGCGCGGCCCGCTCAGCCGGGACGAGGCCGAGCACGAACTGCGTGCCTGGGCCGAGGACAACCTCTAGGTCGTCTCCTCGGACGGGGCCGGTTCGGCACGCCGCCGCCGCAGTCCGCCGCCGAACCACACGGCGAGGAGGGCGTACCCGGTCGCGATGCCGATGAGGGCGCCCGCCGATCTGCCGTCCGGTGGCAGGGTCAGCGCCGCGAGGAACAGCCCGAGCACCATCATCCCGTTGAAGACGGTGTCGTTCAGGCTGAAGATGCGGCCTCGGTAATCGTCCTCGCACTCGTGTTGCAAGGTCGCGTCCACGATGATCTTCATGCTCTGCGACGCGATGTTCATCAGCGCGGCCGCGATCAGCAGCAACGGCGCCACGAAGGGCAGCCCGAGGGCGACGATCGCGACCGCGATCCCGGCGAGCAGCAGGGTGATCCAGCGTTGCGGCCCGAATCGCCGGCCGGCGGCCGGAGTGATCACGGCGGCTATCCCGGCGCCGGCGGCCCCCGCGATCACGACCTGCCCCAGCGACCACAGGGATTGGGTCGTGTGATTCGCCGTGCCGTGGCCGAAGTAGCGGCTGTAGAGCAGCAGCACGGCCAAGGTGAGGTAGCCGTAGAGGAATCGGTGTCCGCCGGTCAGCAGCATGGCTCGGGCGGCGGGCGGCCGCTCGGCGAGGTGGCGCAGACCCTTGACCATTCCCCGGGCGACGTCGACGACGGCGGTCCACACCCCGATCGTCGGCCGTTCCTCGTCTTCCGGGCCGAGCTTGCCCGGCCCGAACGAGGCGTACGTGAGCAGGCCGGAGGCCAGGTAGCCGATGGCCGCGAAGGCGGCGATCCCGGCGTACCCGTGCTGGGTGGTGTGGACGAGCGAGGTCGCGACGAGCGCGGCGGACGAGAAGAGGCCGATCGAATAGCAGATCGTGCCGGCGGTCGAGGCCAGCGCGTTCGCGGTGACCAGGCGGGAGTCGTCGACCACCTTCGGCAGCGACGCGGACAGCCCGGCCAGGAAGAACCGGTTGATCGCGATGATGAGGAGGGCGGCCAGCCCGAACCGTGGTCCCTGATCGCCGACCCAGATGAGGGCGGCGGCCGGCACGACCAGGACGGCCCGGCTCAGATTGGCCAGCGCCAGTGCGACGCGGCGGTCCCAGCGGTCGAGGAAGACCCCGATGAACGGCCCCAGTAGGGAGTAGGGCAACAGCAACACGGCGAAGCCCGCCGCCACCGCCAGTGCGCTCGACTGCTTCGAGGGATTGAACAGCAGGGATCCAGCGAGGCCGGCTTGGAACCAGCCGTCCGAGAGTTGGCTGAGCAGCCGGACCGTGAGCAGCCGCCGGAACTCGCGCGCGCCGAGAATGGCCCGCAGGTAGTGCCCGTCGACCTTGCGCTCCAGGTCAGCGGTGACGGCGGGCGAGGTGGTCGGCGGCGGCACGCGACCTAGCGTATGTGAAGGAACGGCGAATCGGGACATGCTGCACGAGCTGTTCACCCCGTCGCCGGATGGGAACGACGCTGCTCACACCCTCTATTCGACCAGCCA
>JABFYB010000232.1 GCA_013361475.1 Hamadaea sp. | reverse complement strand
GCCGGTTCGCCGCGCGGGTGGCCAAGCGCACCAGGATCGCGAGCGGCCAGTGGGACCCGATCCCGATGCCGCCCCACGAGGCCGCCGGGCTGATCTCGCCGACGCCGCTGCTGATCGTCCACGGCGACTCCGACGCCTTCTTCCCGCTCGACCACGCCCACCAGCTCTACGACGGCGCCCGCGAGCCCAAGGAGCTGTGGATCGAGCCCGGCTACGGTCACGCCGAGGCGGCCGCGAGCCCGGAACTCATCCGGCGTATCGGTAAATGGATCTCCTCGAACCTTTCGTGAGTAATACCCGTCTACCTAAGGCGGACGGAAAGAATCCGCCGGGAGAAAAGTCCCAGGGGACGGAAACCGCCCTTGTCCTGCACATGGGACATACTTCAGTAGTCGGGCGGTCGCCTTGCGTAGGCGGCGGGTTCGCACCTAGCGTCGCGGGGGCACGCTGGGTGGCGGACGCGTCCGGAGGAAAGGGCCCCGCCGGTCGCGGGGCCCTTTCCGTCAGCCGAGGCGCGCGATCGTCTTGTACTCCAGGTAGCCGTTGAGCCCCTCGGGGCCGAGCTCGCGGCCGATGCCGCTGGCCTTGAAGCCGCCGAAGGGCGCGTTCGACTCCAGCATGAAGCAGTTCACGCCGTACGTGCCGGTGCGCACCTGGCGGGCGACGTCCATGCCGTGCTCGGCGTCGGCGGTCCAGACCGTGCCGGCCAGGCCGTAGTCGCTGTCGTTGGCGATGCGCAGGGCGTCGGCCTCGTCCTCGTACGGGATCACCGCGAGGACCGGGCCGAAGATCTCCTCGCGGGCGATGCGCATGTCGTTGCTGACGTTGGCGAAGACCGTGGGGGCGACGTACCAGCCGCGGTCGCGGGGACGGTCGAGGCCGCCGACGACGACCTTGGCGCCCTCGTCCATGCCGATCTTGATGTAGCTCTCGACGCGCTCCTGCTGGCGCTTGGCCACCAGCGGGCCGATGCCGGTCGCCGGGTCGGCCGGGTCGCCGACGGGCTGGGAGTTGACCATGTTCACGACCGCGTCGAGCACCTCGTCGTAGCGGCTGCGGGAGGCCAGGATGCGGGTCTGCGCCACGCACGCCTGGCCGTTGTTCATCAGCGCGGCCATGGCGAGGAAGCCCATGCTGGCCTGGAGATCGGCGTCGTCGAGGACGATCGCGGCGGACTTGCCGCCGAGCTCCAGGCTGACCCGCTTGAGCTGCTCGCCGCAGATCGCGGCGATGCGGCGGCCCGCGGCGGTGGAGCCGGTGAAGGCCACCTTGTCCACGCCGGGGTGCGAGATCAGGTGCTCGCTCACCTCGCGCCCGGCCGGGACGATGTTCAGCACGCCCGCCGGGATCCCCGCCTCGGCCGCCCACTCGGCCAGCAGGTACGCGTCCAGCGGCGTCTCGGGGGCCGGCTTGAGCACGATCGTGCACCCGGCCAGCAGCGCGGGCGCGACCTTGGTCATGGTGACGAACTGGGGCACGTTCCACGGCACCACGGCCGCGACGACGCCCACGGCCTCGCGGCGTACGGTGATCGGCCCGAACAGCCCCGGGCGCTCTTCCTCCTGCGCGAAGTCCTTGCCCAGCCCGGCGTAGAACTGCAGCATGCCGAGCGGCTGCGGCGCCTGGGCGAGGTTGGAGAAGGAGATCGGCGAGCCCATCTCCTCGGTGATCAGCGCGGCCATCTCGCCCTGCCGCTCGTTGTAGATCGCGGCCAGCCGCTCGATCACCGCGGCCCGCTCGGCGAACGACATGCGCGGCCACGGCCCGTGGTCGAACGCCTGGCGGGCGGCCGCGACGGCGCGTTCCATGTCCTCGGCCGTGCCGTCGGGCACCCGGCCCACGACCTCCTCGGTGTGGGGGGAGATGACGTCGATCGTCCCGGTGCCCGCGGGGGTCACCCATTCGCCCCCGATGAACAGCTTGTCGTGCTGGCGCATGTCGTGAGCCTCCTGCTTGACCGAATGCTTGCTTGACTGCCCAAAGCCTCAAGGCGACCGAACCATGTTCTGTCCGCGCACGCAAGAGGGGCGCGGGCCGGGCGATCCCGGCACGTCACGCCTTCCTCGGCAGGCCGCGTATTCAGCTCAGCCCCATATCCGACAGAACATCACAAACGTCACTAATGGTGCGCCAGTTGGGTCGTTCGGATGACAGCAATCAAGATCATCTTCTATAGTTTCGGACCGTCTATGTAGGGAGGGGACGGGTGTGAGGATCTGGCGGCTCGTCGCGGTCGTCGCCGTCCTCTCCGGGCTGCTCGGGCTCCCCTTCCCGCAACCCGCCTCCGCCGACCCCAACCCCGCCGAGCTGCGCAGGCTCACCAAACAGGCGGCCAGGCTCAACGACCTCTACCGGGGCCAGATCCAGAGCCTGGAGGAGATCCGCATCCAGGCCAAGAACGCCACCGACGTCTCCGGCGACCTGGAGGCGCGCCTCGCGGCGGCCAAGGCCGACGTCGCCAACATCGCCCAGCAGGCCTACATCACCGGGCCCATGGACGCCGTGCAGCTCTTCGGCACGGACGTCGACCCGTACAAGGCGCTCGGGCAGGCGGCGAACATGTCGTACATGGCCAGGGAGCGGGTCGAGCGGGTCGAGAGCATCCAGCGGCTGATCGAGAAGTCGAAAGAGGCCAAGCTCAACGCCAACGACAAGATCGCCAAGCTGAAGAAGGAGATCAAGACCCTCCAGAGCAAGCGCCGCGACATCGAGCGCCTGCTCGCCAAGTACGGCTTCCAGCAGCCCGGCGGCGCCGAGGGCCTGACCCCCCGCATGATCGCGGTACGCGCCGAGATCATGCAGAACTTCCCCATGAAGTACGGCGTGGGCTGCCTGCGCCCCGGCGACCCCGGCGAGCACGGCAAGGGCCGCGCCTGCGACTTCATGATGTCCCGCGGCGGCACGATGGCCAGTGGGGCCGACGCCGACCGCGGTGACGCCCTGGCCGAATGGCTGATCAAGAACGGCCCGCGGATCGGCGTGATGTACATCATCTGGAAG
>JABFYB010000074.1 GCA_013361475.1 Hamadaea sp. | reverse complement strand
GTAGACCATCGGCGTTCCCTCGTGTCCGGCGCGATCATGGCAACACGAGACGCTAGGTCAGCGGACCAGCGGCGGCAAGCCGCTTATCAGGTGAGCAGGGTGGTCGCGGTCACCGGCTTAAGGCCGCGTTGGCGCAGGGTCGCGATCAGCTCGGGCAACGCCGCCACGGTGCCGGGATGCCCGAAGTGCAGGCTCACGATCGATCCATTGTGTACGCCGTCCAGGGTGGCCTGGACGACGGCGGCTGGGCCCGGATCGGTGTAGTCGAGGGAGTCGACGTCATAGGCGAGGCAGGTGGCGTACCCCGCGCGGCGGGCCTGCTGCTGGACGGCGGCGGTGGCGCGGGGCGTCTGCGACGGCCGGAACCAGCGCCCGGCCGAGCCGGTGAGCCTCCGGAGCACGTCGGCGCAGCGCGTGATCTCGGCGTACTGGGCCGCTGGGGACAGGCTGCTGATGTCGGCGTGGGAATAGGTGTGGTTGCCCAGCTCATGACCGCCGTCGAGGATGGCGCGGGCCAACGCCGGATGCTCCGCCAGCCAGCTGCCGACCGCGAGGACCGTCACCGCCGCTTCCGACTGCGCCAAGACGGCCAGCGTTGTGCGTACCAGCTGATCTTCGCCTTGGCCGTGGAAGGTGAGCGCGACCTGGGCGCGGTCGCGCGGCCCGTGGACGACCTCGGCCGGTAACGGCGACGCGGACGGTGCGAGGCTGGGGCTGGGGCTCGGGCTGGGTGTGGGGCCGGACACCCGGGCGTCGGTGCCGCAACCGGCGAGCGTGAGGGCGCCCGCCGCGAGCGCCGCACGGCGGGTGAGCTGCATGGACGCCAGCGTAGGCCGGACCGGGACGCGGACCGGCCCGGCGCGCCGGGCTCCGGCCGAAGTGGAGGATGACGACGGCCCCTTGCCGCCGGATTAACGATCGGCGAGGATGGGGCGACGGAACGTGACGGAGGCGGGGATGGTGATTGCGACGTCGGCTCGGCTCCGGCTGCCGCTGGACCACACCGCGCCCGCGGCCGCGCGGCACGGTGCGAAACCGATCCTGATCGGCTGGGGCTGCGAGGATGAGGCGTGGCTCGGCGACGCGGCCGTCGTCATCAGCGAACTCGTCTCGAACGCGGTCATCCACGCCGGCGGCTGTGTCGAGCTGAGCCTCGAACTGCGCGGCGGCCGGGTCTGGATCGGCGCGGCTGACATGTCCTCGGCCGAACCACGACGGCGCGTCGCCACCGTCGACGGCGGCCACGGGCTGGCCATCATCGAAGACCTCACCGTGCGTCTCCACGTGCAGCGCTATCACCGCGGCAAGCGCGTCTGGGCGGTGCTGCGCCCCTGCCCCATCGACTGACCGGCTCTCATCGTCTTCTCATCCGGCTCTGGGCAGAGTTGGTGTGTGCCCGATTCCCGCGACTCCCGGCGCAGGTCGGAGACGGAGCGCCGGCCCCCGGCGCGCGTGCCTTCCAGCGTGCGCTGGACGGCCCGGTTCCTCGCCCTCGCCGGTGTCGTCGACCTGCTGACCGTTCTGCTGCCGCCGGCTCGATACCGGCTGAGTCTGCTCACCGAGGTTGTGCCCCTCACCGGGGTGCAGACCGCCCGGGCCGCCACCGCGGCCGTCGGCCTGCTGCTGATCTATCTCAGCGTCGGGCTGCGGCGACGCACTCGCGAGGCGTGGTTCCTGGCGGTCGCCCTGGCCTTGGTGAGCACGGCGCTGAACGTGCTGAAGGGGCTGGATCTGGACGCGGCCGCGATCTCGGCAGGTCTGCTCGCCGCCCTCCTGGGCGGCCGGCGGGACTACTGCGCGGACGCCGGACGGACCAGCCGGTGGCGGGCACTGGCGGCACTGGCCGGGTTCGGTGGGGCGGGCCTGGCGTTCGGGGTGGCGGAGATCGGCGTCCGATCCCGCGCCCTCGAACCCGGCCAGTCGCCGCGCTTGTGGGTGGTCCACGCCGCGGAGGGGATGGTGGGGGTGACCGGCCCACTGCGGTTCAACCGCCCGGCGGTGGCCGACGCGGTGTCGCTGACCACCGGGACGATGGGGCTGCTGGCCGTAGCCGTCGCCCTGGTGTTGTTGCTGCGTCCGCTCGGCCGCCGCCCCGGGCATACGCCGGTCGACGTCGAGCGGATCGGCCGGCTGCTCGCCACGCACGGGCATCAGGACTCGCTCGGCTACTTCGCGCTGCGGCCGGACAAGTCGGTGATCTGGTCGCCGACCGGCAAGGCCGGCGTGGCGTACCGGGTGATCTGGGGGGTGAGCCTCGCGTCGGGGGACCCGATCGGCGACCCCGAAGCCTGGCCGGGCGCGGTCGAGGCCTGGCTGGCGGACTGCCGCCGCAACCGGTGGACCCCGGCCGTCCTCGGCTGCGGCGAACGAGCCGGTCTCGCGTACGCCCGGCAGGGGCTGAACGCCATCGAACTGGGCGACGAGGCGCTGGTGGACGTGGACGCGTTCTCGCTCGACGGGCGCTCGATGCGGGCGGTACGCCAGGCGGTCGGCCGGGTCGAGCGGGCGGGCTACACCTGTCAGCTCGCCCGGCAGCGGGATCTCCCGCGAGAGCTGCTTGCCGAGGCTCGGCGCGCCTGTCACCGGTTACGCGACGGCGACGTCGAACGGGGCTTCTCCATGGCCCTGTCCCGGGTCGGCGACCCGGCCGACGGCGACTGCCTGCTGGTGCTGGCCCGGGATGCCGAGGGGCGGCTGCGCGGGCTGCTCCAGTTCGTCCCGTGGGGCCCTGACGGGCTGTCGCTGGACGTCATGCGCCGTGACCGGGCGGCCGACAACGGGCTCATCGAGTACATGGTGGTCACCGTGCTGCGGCAGGCGGCCACGCTCGGCGTCAGCCGGGTGTCGTTGAACTTCGCCGTGTTGCGTTCGGTCTTCGCCCGGGGCGACCGGCTGGGCGCCGGGCCGGTGCTGCGCCTCTGGTACCACGTCCTGATGCTGGCCTCCCGCTACTGGCAGCTCGAATCGCTGTACCGGGCGAACGCGAAGTACTCGCCGACGTGGC
>JABFYB010000302.1 GCA_013361475.1 Hamadaea sp. | reverse complement strand
CGCCTCGGCCGCGAGCGCACGGCACTCGTCCGACGATCCGGCGACGGCCGCCAGGACGGCTCGCAGAGCGGAGAGCTGACTGATCCAGAGCGGCTGACCGCCGTCGCGGGCGACGTCGAGACCCTCGGCCGCGCTGACGTCGGCGTCGCGGTGGCGACCGTGGAAGAACTCGGCTTCGGCCTGGAAGAACAGCAAGGTCGGCAGGAGCCCGACCAGTCCTTCCGCCCGGCAGCGCGCGACGAGCGCGGCAGTCAGCTCGTACGCCTCGGTGTCCTGCCCGGAGACGAAGCCGAGCCCGCAGATCTGCACGAGATCCCGGGGTTCGGCGTTCCCGAAGTCCCGGGCGAAGGCCGGCCGACCTCGAACCGAGGCGACCTGGAACTGCGCCAGCGGATGGTCGAGCTCGGCGAGCCGGTCCAGGCACTCCGAGAGCACGGGCTCGCCCAGGTACCAG
This sequence comes from Hamadaea sp., assembly GCA_013361475.1. Classification (GTDB taxonomy): domain Bacteria; phylum Actinomycetota; class Actinomycetes; order Mycobacteriales; family Micromonosporaceae; genus Hamadaea. The sequence continues at coordinate 12,354 of JABFYB010000302.1, read as the reverse complement.
GCGGGATGGATCGCCTGCAGGAGGATCGGGCCGGGGTCGTCGGAGAACCCCGCCGCGGCCGTGAGCAGGTCGTATGCCGTCTGATAGTTCCCCTGCCAGAACCAGGCGCGCCCTTCGACCCAGCCCACCTGGGCGAGGAAGGCGGGCTCCTGCACCAGGGCGGCGGCCCGCTCGGCCAGGGTCACCGCGTTCGCCGGGGAGCCCGCCTGCATCCCGTTCTCCGCCGCCAGCAGGAGGCGCCGAGCCTGGGCCGCCGGGGTCTGGCTCAACTGCGCCGCCCGCTCGTACGCCGCCGCCGCGGCCCCGTAGCCGTTCCGGTCCCGCGCCTGCCGCGCGGTGTCTTCGAGCGCCGCCGCGACCTCGTCGTCGGGGCCGGTCGCGGCGGCGGCGAGATGCCAGGCGCGCCGATCGGCTGCGTCCGATGTGGTCAGAACACCGGCGAGCGCTCGGTGGGCGGCCAGCCGATCGGAGTATGCCGCCCCGTGATACACCGCTGTGCGTACCAGGGGATGTTTGAACCGCAGCCGCGTGCCCACGACCTCGATCAGGCCCGCGGCCTCGGCTGGGCGAAGGTCGTCGGCCGTGCCGTGGCTCGCCGCCAGGACCACCGCGAGATCGCCGGTGTCCTCGGCCGCCGCGACCAGCAGCACCGCGCGGGTGGCCGGGGGCAGTTGTGCGACCTGGCCGGAGAACGCGGCCTGGAGGCGTTCGGGCAGCGGGCGGCCCGCGGCCTGGTCGCCGACCTTGGGCAGCTCCAGCAGCGCCAGCGGATTGCCCTGCGCCTCGGCGAGCACGCGGTAGCGGACGACCGGGTCGAGATCGGCGTCGAGCAGGCGCGCGGCGTCGACCGCGCCCAGCCCTTCCAGGCGCACCTCGGGCAGGCCTGGTGCGGCGAAACCACCGTCCCGGGTGGCGAACACCAGGACCACGCCTTCGCCGCTGAGCCGGCGGGCCGCGAAGAGCAGGGCGTCCGCCGAGACGGCATCGAGCCAGTGCGCGTCGTCGATGAGGCACAGGACCGGCCCGTCGTCGGCCGCCTCGGCGAGCAGCGAGAGCACGCCGAACCCGACGAGGAGCCGATCCGCGGTCTCCCCCTGGGCCAGGCCGAACGCGGCGGCCAGCGCCGCACGCTGGGCGCCCGGCAGACGGTCCAGCCGGTCCAGGACCGGGCGCAGCAACAGGCTCAGGCCCGCGAACGGCAGCTCGGCCTCGAACTCCACGCCGCTGCCGCGCAACACCCGCCCGACCGGCAGCTCCGCGGCCCACTCCAGCAGCGCGGTCTTGCCGATGCCCGGCCCGCCGCGCAGCACGAGGGCCCCACCCGCGCCGTCGCGAGCCGCCGCGATCAATCGCTCCACCTGGTCCTGTTCGCGGTTCCGGCCGTGCAACACGGGTTCGAATCTACACACTGGTACGCCCAGCGCCGGATTACCTAAGCGATACCGATTCCGGCGCGACCCGATCTCCGTAGGTTTCTTCTCACCAGCAGATATGCGAAAGGAACCCCGAAAATGGAGATCATCCAGAAGTACCTCGCCGCGTGGAACGCCACCGACGCCGTCGCCCGCAAGGAGCTGATCGCGGAGGTCTTCACCGCCGACGCCCGGTACACCGACCCGCTCGCCGACGTCACCGGCCACGACCAGCTCGACGGCTTGCTGGCGGCGGTGCAGGGCCAGTTCGCCGGGCTGGAGTTCCGGCTCGGCGGCGCGGTCGACGCCCACCACGACATCGCGCGCTTCACCTGGCACCTCGGGCCGGCCGACGGCGAACCGATCGTCATCGGCTTCGACGTGGTCGAACTGGCCGACGGCCGGATCGCGAAGGTCTACGGCTTCCTCGACAAGGTTCCGGGAGGTGCGGCGTGACCGCGACGCTGACGTCGCCGGTCGTCACTTCGCGCGGGGAAACCACCCCGCGCGGGGTGATGCCCGTGCTCCTGACCGCGACCTTCATGACGGCGTTGGACTTCTTCATCGTCAACGTCGCCCTACCCGCCGTACAACTCGACCTCCGGGCCGGACCGGCCGCCCTGCAGTGGGTCGTCGCCGGATACGGGCTGGCCCTGGCGGCCGGCCTGATCACCGGCGGCCGGCTCGGCGACCTCTACGGCCGCCGCCGGATCTTCGGCCTCGGGCTCGTCCTGTTCACCGTGGCCTCGGTGCTGTGCGGCGTCGCCCCGACGGCCGAGGTGCTCATCGGATCCCGGGTTCTGCAAGGCCTGGGCGCCGCCCTGCTGATGCCACAGACGCTGGCGATTCTGCGTACGGCGGTGCCGCTGTGGGCGCAGCCGAAGGCGTTCGCCCGCTACGGCCTCACTCTCGGGCTGGGCGCGGTGTTCGGTCAGGTGATCGGCGGACTGCTCATCAAGGCCGACCTCTTCGGGCTGGACTGGCGACTGTGCTTCCTGATCAACCTGCCGATCGGCGTCGCCGCCCTGGTCAAACTGCGTACGCTGCCCGAGTCGCGGGCCGTCGGCGGCCGGCTCGACCTCGTCGGCGTCGGTCTCGTCACGGCTGCGCTGGTGGCTCTGGTCCTGCCCCTCATCCAGGGGCCTGAGCAGGATTGGCCACTGTGGACGTGGCTGAGCCTGGCCGGTTCGATCGTTCTGTTCGCCGTGTTCGGCGTACACCAGAGCCGCCAGAGCCACCCGCTGGTCAACCTGCGACTGTTCCGGCAACCGGCGTTCGGCAAGGGCCTGCTCGCCGTGCAGCTGTTCTGGATGGGCCAGGCCTCGTTCTTCCTCATCCTGGCGCTCTACCTGCAATTCGGCCGCGGGCTGTCGGCATTGGAGTCCGGCACGGTGTTCATGGCGATCGGGGCGGGCTACCTGCTCACCTCGACCAACGCCCATCGCATCGCCGCTCGGCTGGGCCGCCACGTGCTCACCGCCGGTGCGCTGATCATGGTGGTCGGGCTGGCCTCCATGGCGGTCGCCGCCGGGCACGGCATCGGCTGGCTCCTGCCGGGGCTCGCCATCGACGGCATCGGCATGGGCATGGCCTTGGCCCCGCTGACCACCACGGTGCTGTCGAAGGTCGAGCCCGAGCACACCGGTGCGGCGTCGGGCGTCCTGTCCACCGTCAACCAGACGGGCAACGCGGTCGGCGTGGCGCTCATCGGCATCGTGTTCTACCAGGCGGCCGACTACACGGGCGGCTTCCAGGCCGGGCTGATCGTGCTGTGCGTCCTGGAGGTCGCGCTGGCCGCCCTGATCCAACTGCTTCCCCGCCGCTGACCCCGTTCCCCCCTTTGGCGCTGGATCAGGGTTCTCGGTCGAATCTTGACGCAAGATTCGACCCGGAACCCTGATCCAGCGCCGCACGCTACGGTGGGTGGGTGATCGTCGAGTTCGACGCCGAGCTGTGGCTGTGGGACGCCCGCAAGCTGGACAGCTGGACGTTCGTGAGCCTGCCCGCCGACGTCTCGCAGGAGATCCGGGAACTGACCGACGGTCCGCGCCGCGGCTTCGGGGCGGTACGCGTACAGGTGACCATCGGGCTGAGCACCTGGGCGACGTCGATCTTCCCCGACAGTAAGAGCGGCTGTTACGTGCTACCGGTCAAGAAGGCGGTACGCCGGGCCGAGGAGCTGCATCCCGGCGAGGTCGCGCACGTTTCCGTGGAAGTGCGGTAAGAACCGCAGCCCCCGTGTCATTGCTGGTCGACGGCTACCCTTCCCCAAGGAGTTCAGGCCAGTGACACATCCCTCGGTGCGGGACCAGTTCGCCGCGCTCTTCCATCGGCATCATCGGCAGGTCTACGCGTACGCCGTGAGCCGGGCCGGGCGTGGCGTCGCCGACGACATCGTCAACGACACCTTCCTCGTCGCCTGGCGGCGGTGGGACGCCGTGCCTGCCGATCCCCTGCCCTGGCTGCTCGGCGTGGCCCGGAACGTGATGCACGAACGGCATCGGGACCAGGTACGCCAGCTGAGCCTGGTGTCGCAGGCGAAGGCGGCGGTCGAGGGGGACGTCGCCGATCTGGTCGCCGAACGTTCGGCGACGTTGGGGGCGCTCGACGCCCTCACCGCCGCCGATCGGGAACTGCTCACCCTGGTGGCCTGGCACGGCCTGGCCGCCCGGGACGCCGCCAAGGTGCTGGGGGTCAGCACGGCCACCTTCTTCGTCCGGCTGCACCGGGCCCGCAGACGGTTCGAGAAGGCGCTCGCCGAACAGTCCGCCGTCGAATCCGCTCTTCCCGTTCTCGCAGAGGAGATCCGCAGATGAATCGCCACCGTCGCGCGTTGCAGCAGATCGCTGAGGCGCGCCCCGCGGTGCTCGACGGCGCGCCCGACCGCCCAGCTCCGCACTTCCCCGACGTACCTCTGCGGCGTACGCCGCGACCCCGGCGCCGGCTCGCGCTCGCCGGGCTCGTTCCGACGGTCGCCGCCGCCGCGATCGGCATCGCCGTCGCTCTATCCACTTCGGACCCCGGTACGGACCTGCGGCCGCCGCAGACGCAGGCGGAGTCCCCGACCGCCCGCAGTGTCCTGCTCGCGGCGGCGGCGCAGACCGCCACCGGTACGCAGCCGGCCGGGACATACTGGATCACCAAGACCGAGCAGCAGGTCCGGTATGACGTCGGCGGCTACACCGTCCTCGCCCGGATCGAGAACGAGACCTGGCACGCCCTGAACCCCGGGGTTGACGACGTCTCCGCGATCACCTGGCTCGGCGCGGCCCCGGCGACGGCGGCCGACGAGGCGGCCTGGAAGCAGGCGGGCTCCCCGACGTCGTGGGAGTCGGTCACGCCGGACGGACGGCCCGGTCGCCAGATCTCCGCCGCCGCCCGGGATCGGAAGGTCGAGGAGGTCCCGCCGTTCGGGTTCGCGCTGCTCAACCGGGACCTCACGTACGCCGACGTGCAGGCGCTGCCGACCGATCCGGGCCTGCTCAAGGCGTACCTGTCGGGGTTGGACCCCCGGGGCGTCGATGACGAGCTGCTGTTCTCGCTCGGCACGCAGATCCTGACGCAGTTGCCGGTCTCGCCGCAGGTACGCGCCGCGGTCTACCGGATGCTGGCCGAGGTGCCCGGTCTGACGATCACGCCGTCCGAGCAGGACGCGAAGGGCCGGACGGGGGTGGGCGTGACGCACGGCTTCCGCAATTCGGACGGCAGCACGTACGAGGTGAAGCTGATCATCGATCCGCAGTCGGGCGACCTGCTCGCCACGGCCGACCGCCAGGGCAGCACGCTCCGGCTCGGCGACCGGTTCAGCGACGAGGCGCCGCCGAAGTCCTGACCCGTGCACAGCATCGGCCGCCTCCGGATTCGGAGGCGGCCGATGTGGTGTCTCGCCGGCTTTAGAGAACCGAGTCGCGCTCGAGATCGGTGATGTCGATCTCGTTCTCCTCGAACAGCGTCTCCAGGGCTTCCGCCCCGTTCTCCAGCGCGTATTCCGCCTCGGCCTCGCTCACCGGGATGGCGAGCAGCCAGGCGACCGTCTTCTCGCCGATGACCCGGGAGGCGAACTCCTGGTCCCAGTAGACCGAGGGGTCGGCGAAGTAGATGTGCGGCAGCTCGGTGTCGGGGATCTGCATCCGGACGATGTCACGGAAGCAGGCCCCGGGCTCGGGCTCCCATCCGTCGTTCAGCACGAAGAACGCGGCGGTGGAGATGATCTCGGCGAACGGGTAGTCGGACTCGGCGACCCCGAGGAACTCCACGCCGAGCGGCGGGTCGAGGTCGCGGTCGAGCGACATGTCGGACAGCCCGATCGTCGCGTATGCCGTCAGGCCCTTCTCCGGGCGGTCCGCCGAGTGCAGGACGCCGATGCGGCTGGTCTCGTCGGCGTTGAGGTATTCGATGACCCGGGGGCTGCCACCGAAGATCCCCGCCGTCGTCTTGGCGATCGCCTTGTTGTCCGCGCTCACTGCCATGTCACGGCCCCAAATAGTCGTCGGTGTGATCTTCGCCGGCGTGGCTCTGGTTGGACGAAGGGAGCTCCGGCCGGTAGTGGGACGGGTCGTTGTGCTCGTCCAGGAACTTCTTCCGCGTGATTTTACGCTGCCGGGCGCTGTCCCGGTGCTTGCGGAACTCGTATCCCGGCTTGTGGCCCATGTCCCACGGCTTCTTCTTGTCCATGACCTTACCCGTGAGCGGGTCGCGGACCTTGCCGTCGGGCCCCTTGGCGGCGTTCCAGGCCTTGTCCCGGACGCCCTTGCGGAAGCCCTTCGGCCGCCGATAGACGTCCTTGCTCTTCTTCGCCGCCTTCTTGGCCGCCTTGGTGACGCCTGGCAGGACGTCGCCCTTCTTCACCACCTTGGCCAGGGGCTTCATCAGGCCCTCGGCCGCCTCGCCGGCCAGCTTGCCGACGGCGCGCTTGCCGGCCCTAGCCACCGAGCACCTTCCCCACCGCCTGATCCAGCAGCCAGTTGAGCAGACGCTTGAGCGCCTCGCGCAGCAAGGCGATGACGGCGGTCGACGCACCGAAGGTCACGAAGGCCGCCGCGATGGCCGAGGCGATCGCGATCAGGGTCAGCGTCGCCTGGACGATGACGTTGATCTTCAACGCCAGGACGATGCCGGCGCAGACCATCATGCCGACGCCGACGATGTCGGCACCGGTGCCGCCTTGGTTGAGCCGCTGCACGGGGCTGCCGTCGCCGGTCCACCGAGCCTGGAAGGCGCTGATCATCTCACCCTTGTTGGCGTTCCAGACCTGCGTCGCCGTGTTCTGCGCGTTGTTGACGTGACCGTCCAGCAGACCGGACAGCTCCGACCACGACTGGCCGAGGTCCAGCAGCTTCGTCTCGTCGCCCTTCGGCCAGGTGAACCCGATGATCGAGAGGATGGTCTGCACTTCGCCGGGAACCGTCATACCCATTACAGACCTCCTACAGGGACAGCGTCGGGCCGCTGGACGCCAGCTTGTTCATCCGCTCCATCGCGGACATGTCGGCGTCGTCGTAGTTGTCGGCGGCGACGCCGAGCCGCTCGGCATAGTCGTCCAGCGTGTCGAGATTGGACGTGATCGCGTTGATGACCAGCGCCAGAGCCGCCTTGTAGATGGCGCCCATCGCGCTGCCCAGGTCGTCGTCGCCCCAGCACTCGCCGAGCGACTCGATCTGGCCGATGAACTGCTGGATCATCTGGTCGGCCTGCTCGGTGACGTCGTTGAGCTGCGACGAGGCCAGCCGGAGACCGGTGGAGACGACTTCGATCGGAACGCTCATGACAGCCGCCGATCGATCTTCGCCATCTGGTCGGCGAGCGTGTCGGTGATCCTGGTCATCGTGCGCACGCCCTCCTCCCGGATCTGCTTCATCGTCTCGGCCAGCGCGGCGGGGTCGACCGCGGCCGCGGCGGCGGCCGCGGGATCGGACGACCGGGACGCGGCCCAGGCCTGGTTGAAGGCGGACATGATCTCGACGGCGAGCTCGCGTGGCGTCAGTGCCATGACGTGGTCGTCGAGGAAGAGCTCGCTCATCCGGCCGTCGGCGGCGAGCTTGAGGCTCACCTTTCCGTCGAGGGCACTCCCCGACGCTTCGAGGCTGGGATCACGAGACTGATCGCGGGCCTTCTCGGCCTCGCGTTGGGCCATTTCCATCAGACGGTCGAGGTCACCGACGATGCTCGACAAGTCGGACATGCGTACCTCCCCATGTGCCGGACCACCCCGGAACCGCTGGGCGCCCCGAGGTTCGGTCCCGAAAGTAGTCAGCACATAGGCGGTACGCAATGCGTAATCCGTCGCCTGTGGACAACTTCAGTGACTAAGAATTCGCGCCAATCGCCTGACGTGCAGTGATTGAGTGCGTACGCCTTGTCAAGCCCCCGACTCGCCGGTTCAATCGGGCGGATCGACCAAGATCAGCCGGATTTCGTGTGATCGTCGGCGGCAGATGGGGATAATGGCACGATACCTACCAATTTATGAGGGATCGTGTGCGACGGTTGATCGTCCCCGCGTACGCGGTGTGGCTGCTACTCCTGGCGGCGGTCTACTTCACGATGCCGCCGTCGACCTTGGCCGCCTTCGTCTGGCTCGCCATCGGGCTCAGCAGCACGACCGCGGTGCTCGTCGGCGTACGCCTGAACGAGCCCAGCCAGCCCCGGCCGTGGCTGCTCCTGGCCGGCGCGGTCCTCGCGTACGCCGCCGCCGACGCCGTGTACTACTTCGGCGAGGGGATCACCCCGCTCGGCGACGGCGTCTTCCTCGACGACCTGCTGTACGCCGTCATGTTCGTCCTGCTGATGGCGGCTCTGCTCCAGTTCGGGCGGCCGGCAGCCCGCGGGGCGCTCCTCGACGCGCTGATCGTCATGTGCGGAGTGGGGCTGCTGACCTGGATCGTCCTGGTCCAGCCGCGTACGGACGGTCCGGTGACGGACGACCTCAGCCACCTCACGTCGATCATCTATCCGATCGCCGACGTCGTCATCCTCGCCGCCGTCACCCGCCTGATCCGGGCGCTGAACGTCTCCGCCTCGATCCTGCTGCTGATCGTGGGCACGGTGGGCCTGCTCGTCTCGGACGCCGTCTACCGGGCGGCCAATCTCGGGTTCACCCTCGGCGACCTGGTCGGCATCGGCTGGTTCCTCTTCTACGCCTGCTTCGGCCTGGCCGCCCTGCTGCCGTCGATGCGTACGCTCACCGAACCGCCGAAGTTGCGCGTACGCGACACGACTCCGCTGAGCATCACGCTCCTGACGGTCTCCGCGCTGATCCCACCGGCGGTGCTCTTCTTCGAGGCGGTGACGAACCCGCCGGTACAGGACGGGGTCGTCATCGCGGTCGCCTGCGCCGCCATGGGCATCCTCGTGCTGACCCGGCTCGCCGGGGTGGGCCGGAAGCTACAGTCGCAGTTCAGCCGGGAACGTGGCCTTCGCCGGGTCAGCACCTCCCTGGTGTCGGCAGCGGACACGAAGGACGTCGGCGCGGCGCTCAAGGCCGGGATCGCGCAGCTGATCCCGGCGGACGTCCCCCATCGGGCGATCCTCCTGGAGCCCCCGGTCCCCGAGCCGTTACGCGCGTTGCGCGACGACCAGATCCTCCCCGCCGCCGCGCTGCCCGAATGGCTCGCGCAGCGGGTCCTGCCGCATCCGTCGGCGATGGCTGCCCCGCTCGTGCTGCCCGACCGGCCGGGCGGCGACGGGCAGGTGGGCGTCCTGCTGATCGGAGCGCCCGAACGAGTGCTGCGCGCCATCCGGGAGTCCGTCCAGGCGCTGACGGCGCAGGCCGCGCTGGCCGTGGACCGCATCCAGCTCGGGCAGGAACTACTGCGGCGCAACAACGAGGAGTACTTCCGGGCGCTCGTCCACAACACGGCCGACGTCATCCTGATCCTGGACGACGACGACCGCGTCCGGTACGCCAGCCCGTCGGCGACGGCCATGTTCGGCACTGCCGGGATCATCGGGATGCCGCTGCTCGATCTGGTGGACCCGGACAGCCGGGCGCAGGCCGGCACTGAGCTGCGGGCGGTACGCCTCACCGGCTCACTCGCCCGGCCACCGGCCGCCGGGCTGGCCCGGGACACCGGCGACTGGACCGTACGCGGTCCCAACGGCCCAGCTGTGCAGGCCGAGGCGTCCTGGCGGGATCTGCGGACCGACCCCGCCGTCCAGGGCATCGTCGTGACCCTCCGGGACGTGACCGAGCAGCGACGGCTGGAGCGGGAGCTGACCCATCGGGCGTACCACGACGCGCTGACGGGGCTGCCGAACCGCGCGTTGTTCGCCGAACGCCTGCAGCAGGCGCTCGCGCACGCCGACCAGAACCTGACCGTCGTCGGCGTACTGCTCCTCGACCTCGACGACTTCAAGATCGTCAACGACACGCTGGGCCACAACCTGGGCGACGAGCTGCTCATCGGGGTCAGCCATCGGCTCGCCGAACTGCTGCGGCACCGGGACATGGCGGCTCGGCTGGGCGGGGACGAGTTCGCGGTGATCATCGAGGACGCGGCCGACCTCGCGGCGGTCGAGGACGTGGCCGCCCGGGTGGTGACCGCCTTCCGGGAGCCCTTGCCGGTCCAGGGCCAGCTCGTCAACGGCTCGGTGAGCGTGGGGGTGGCGACCAACGCCGAGGCCGCCGACAGCGCCGAGCTGCTGCGCCACGCCGACCTGGCGCTCTACGTCGCCAAGGGCGAGGGCAAGGGGCAGTGGCGGCGCTACCAGCCCGACCTGCACACCGCGATCACCGAGCGGCTCACCCTGCGGACCGAGCTGGACGCCGCGGTCACCGGCGACCAGCTGGACGTCGAGTACCAGCCGATCGTGGCGCTGAGCAGCGGCCGGACCGTGGGCTTCGAGGCGCTCGTCCGCTGGAACCACCCCACCCGGGGCCGGCTGCTGCCGCACGCCTTCATCGACCTCGCCGAGGAGTCCGGACTGGTCGAGCCGATCGGCGAATGGGTGCTCCGGAACGCGATCGAGGCCGCCGACTCCTGGCAGCACAACGGCCGGGTGCACCGGCCCTACGTCAGCGTCAACGTCTCGGCCTGGCAGTTCCGCAACTCCGCCTTCGCCGACCGGGTGCTGTCCGGGCTCGCCGACCGCGGGCTGGCGCCAGGTCTGCTGATGCTGGAGATCACGGAGAGCCTGCTGGTACGCGACGACGACCGGCTCTGGCGCGACCTGGCCCGGCTGCGGCAGGCGGGCGTACGCATCGCGATCGACGACTTCGGCACCGGTTACTCCTCGCTGAGCTACCTACGCGCGGTGCCCCTCGACGTGCTGAAGATCGACCGCCAGTTCACCTCCACGATCGCCGCGTCGGCGAAGCAACGGGCGCTGGTGGACGGCATCGTGCGGCTGGCACACACGCTGGGCCTGGAGGTGATCGCCGAAGGCATCGAGACCTCGGCCGAGTCGACGCTGCTGACCGTGCTCGGCTGTCCCTACGGACAGGGATACCTGTTCGCCAAGCCCCTGCCACTGACTGAGACGTACACCTGGCTCGCCCGCCACTGACCTCTACGCTGGGCGTATGAAGATCGCAGTCGTCGGCGGAACCGGGCTCACCGGCCGCGAAGTCGTCCGGGCCGTCGAAGCGCGCGGCCACGAGCCGGTCGTGATCGCCCGCTCGGTGGGCGTCGACATCATCACGGGCGAAGGCCTCGACGACGCGCTCCGCGGAGTCGGCGCGATCATCGACGTCTCGAACGCCCCCACGGCCGACTCCGAGGCGGCCCGCGCCTTCTTCGGCACGGCCACCAGCACGATCCTCGCGGCGGCGGCGCGGGCTGGCGTCAGCCACCACGTGGTGCTGTCCATCGTCGGCATCGACCGCGTCGCCGGAAACCCGCACTACGCGGGCAAACGGCGCCAGGAGGAGGTCGCGCTCGCCGGTCCCGTTCCGACCACGGTGGTACGCGCGACGCAGTTCCACGATTTCGCCGCCATGGTGGTGAACTGGTCGACGACCGACGGCGTGGCCCCGATCGCGCCGCTGCTCGTGCAGCCGATCGCCGTCCCCGACCTCGCCGACGTCCTGGTGGAGGTGGCCGGGCAGGCACCGGTCGGCGGCATCGTCGAGGTCGCCGGCCCGAAGACCGAGGACCTCGTCGACATGGCGCGCCGGACCCTCGCCGTACGCGGTGAGACCGTCGAGCTGGTGCCGAGCTGGCAGGGCCGGTTCACCGTCGAGATGGCCGGCGAGGTGCTGCTCCCCGGCCCAGCGGCCCGGATCGCCCCGACGACCTTCGAGAAGTGGCTGGCGACCGACCCCGCAAACGGGGCCGGATCTGCATAAACGCCGGGGAAGCGGGTATCGCCCCTGCCGGAGGGAAGGGGGATGCGCCCATGGCGACCACCAAGAAGGCCGCGACGAAGGCGACGGCGAAGAAGGCCGGCCGGAGCAGTCAGCCTCGGCTGAGCCAGGTCAGCTCCGAGATCCAGAAGTTCGGCAGTGTCGTGGAACTGCCGATCGGCCTGTCCTACGACGCCCGGATGTACTCGTGCGAGCGGCTGAACCGGATCCTGGCCGACACCCAGATCTTGTACGCGCTCTACAAGAAGTACCACTGGCTCATGCGGGGGCCGACCTTCTACCAACTGCACCTGTTGCTGGACAAGCACGCGGGCGAGCAGCTGGAACTCGTCGACCTCGTGGCCGAGCGGGTGCAGACGCTGGGCGGGGTGGCCGTCGGCGACCCGCGGCACGCGGCCGAGCTGACCCGGATCCCCCGGCCGCCGGACGGCGTCGAGGAGGTCCCGGCGATGCTCTCCCGCCTGCTTCAGGCGCACGAGACCATCCTGGAGGACGCGCACGACGCCGCGTCCAAGGTCGAGGAGGAAGGCGACGACGGCAGCAACGACCTGCTCGTCTCCGACGTCATCCGGACCGGCGAACTCCAGGTGTGGTTCCTGTCGGCGCACTTGGTGGACACGCCGACCACCGTGGCCGACT
>JABFYB010000783.1 GCA_013361475.1 Hamadaea sp. | reverse complement strand
CCGCCGAACGGCGACGTCGGGTCGAACTTGTTGAAGGTGTTGGCCCAGACCACCCCGGCCCGCAGCTGATCGGCGACGGCGAGGATGCGGGAGCCCTTCTCGGTCCAGATCCCGGCGGACAACCCGTACGGCGTGTTGTTGGCCTTCTCGATCGCCTCGGCCGGCGTGCGGAAGGTCAGCACCGACAGGACCGGGCCGAAGATCTCCTCGCGGGCGATCCGGTGGGCCTGCGAGACACCGGTGAACAGGGTGGGTGCGAACCAGAACCCGCGCGCGGGCAGCTCGCACGGCGGCGACCACACCTCTGCGCCCTCCTGCGACCCGGCCGCGGTCAGCTCCTTGATCCGGGCCAGCTGCTCGGCCGAGTTGATCGCGCCGATGTCGGTGTTCTTGTCGAGTGGGTCACCCAGCCGCAGAGTGGCCATCCGGCGCTTCAGCGACTCCAGCACCTCATCGGCCACCGACTCCTGGACCAGCAGTCGCGAACCGGCGCAGCAGACGTGCCCCTGGTTGAAGAAGATGCCGTTGACGATGCCTTCGACCGCCTGGTCGATCGCGGCGTCCTCGAAGACGATGTTGGCGGCCTTGCCGCCCAGCTCCAGGGTGACCTTCTTCTGGGTCCCGGCCACCGCCTTGGCGATGATCCGGCCGACCTCGGTCGACCCGGTGAACGCGACCTTGTCGACGTCCGGGTGGTTGACCAGCGCCGCCCCGGTCGCACCCGCGCCCGTGACGATGTTGACCACGCCCGGCGGCAGGTCGGCCTGCTGGCAGATCTCGGCGAACAGCAACGCCGTCAGCGGAGTCGTCTCAGCCGGCTTGAGCACCACGGTGTTCCCGGCAGCGAGCGCGGGCGCGATCTTCCACGCGAGCATGAGCAGCGGGAAGTTCCACGGGATGATCTGCCCGGCGACGCCGTGCGGCTTCGGGTTCGGGCCGTAGCCGGCATGGTCGAGCTTGTCGGCCCAGCCCGCGTAGTAGAAGAAGTGCGCGGCGACCAGCGGTAGGTCGACGTCCCGGGACTCCCGGATCGGCTTGCCGTTGTCCAGCGACTCCAGGACGGCCAGCTCCCGGCTGCGCTCCTGGATCAACCGGGCGATCCGGAACAGGTACTTCGCCCGTTCCGCCCCGGACATCGGCCCCCACACCTTCTCGTACGCCCGCCGCGCGGCGGCCACCGCCCGATCGACGTCGGCCGGCGTCGCGTCGGCGACCTCGGCGAGCACCTCCTCCGAAGCGGGGGAGATCGACTTGAAGGTCTCGGTGCCCTCGACGAACTCACCGTCGATGAACAGCCCGTAGGAGGGCTTGAGGTTGACGATCGCGCGCGACTCGGGCGCGGGCGCGTACTCGAAAACAGCCATGGCGCTCAGTCCAGAGTGACGTAGTCGGGACCGGAGTAATGCCCGGTCTTCATCTTGTTGCGCTGCAGGAGCAGGTCGTTCAGCAGCGACGACGCGCCGAACCGGAACCAGTGCGGATCCAGCCAGGCCTCGCCGGCGGTCTCGTTCACGAGCACGAGGTACTTGATCGCGTCCTTCGACGTCCGGATGCCGCCGGCCGGCTTCACCCCGACCTGGCGGCCGGTGGTCGCGAGGAAGTCCCGCACGGCCTCCAGCATGATCAGCGTGACCGGCGGCGTCGCGGCCGGCGAGATCTTGCCGGTCGAGGTCTTGATGAAGTCCGCCCCCGCCAGCATCGACAGCCACGACGCCCGGCGGACGTTGTCATAGGTCACCAGCTCGCCGGTCTCCATGATCACCTTGAGCCGGGCGTCGCCGCACGCGCCCTTGACCGCCACGATCTCGTCGAACACCTCGAGATAGCGCCCGGCCAGGAAGGCCCCTCGGTTGATCACCATGTCGATCTCGTCGGCGCCCGCGTCCACCGCGTCGCGTACGTCGTCGATCTTGACCTTGAGCGACGCCTGGCCCGACGGGAACGCGGTGGCGACGCTGGCGATCTTCACGGTCGAGCCCGCGACGATCTCCCGGACGTCGGGAACCATCGACGGGTAGACACAGACCGCCGCAGTCGACGGGCAACTCGGGTCGAGCGGATCGGGACGCAGCGCCTTCGTCGCCAGCGCCCGGACCTTTCCAGGGGTGTCCGCGCCCTCCAGCGTCGTCAGATCGACCATGCTGATCGCGAGATCGATCGCGAACACCTTCGACGAGGTCTTGATCGAACGAGTGCCGAGCGCGGCGGCCCGGGCGTCCGCCCCGACCTTGTCCACGCCGGGCAGCCCGTGCAAGAACGCCCGCAGGGCGGCGTTCGACCCGGTCACCTCGGAGAGCGCAGGTGCGGTGACTGTCATGCCCGAAAGCCTATCTCCGCCCACCTCAGCTCCGCCGCCGCTCCGCCCCCGCCTCGCTTTCCGCCTCGCCCTCGTCCCCCCGCCCCCGCCCCGACCGCGCCTCCCCCGCCTGGCTTTCCGCGCGACCGCGCCTCCCCCGGCTGGCTTTTCGCGCGACCGCGCCTCCCCCGGCTGGCTTTCCGCGCGACCGCGCCTCCCGCCCCACCGCGCCTCCCCCGGCTGGCTTTCCGCGCGATCATGAACTTATCGCCATGATCGACCGGTGTGTCGTGTCCGGCGCGCCCTGATCAACTCCCCGCCGCCCTGATCGACAAGCTGTCGACTCGGGCTTCGGCGTTCCTTCGCCCGCTCGCGGTGATCAGGGTCGCGAGGAGTCGATCAGGGTGCTCAGAACACGACACGCCGGTCGATCACGACCGATAGTTCATGATCGGCGGGAAAAGGCGGGGCGGGAAAAGGCGGGGTGAGGGGTGGGGAGGCAGTGGGGGGTTAGAAGCGGGGCATGCCGCCGAACTGGCGGTCGCCGGCGTCGCCGAGGCCGGGGACGATGAACATCTGCTCGTTGAGCCGCTCGTCGACGCTGGCGGTGACGAGGCGGATCGGCAGCCCGGACTGCTCCAGGCGGGCGATGCCCTCGGGCGCGCAGATGACGCTCAGCACGGTGATGTCGGTGCAGCCCCGGTCGACCAGCAGCCG
>JABFYB010000715.1 GCA_013361475.1 Hamadaea sp. | reverse complement strand
GGGCGCTGCCGGCCGCCGCGCCGGCCAGTTCCACGGCCAGCGCCGGATCGGGCGCGTCACCGGCGGCGGCGCGATGCAGGGCGCGGCGCAGCCGGTCCGGCGTACCGTCGAGCAGATCCGCCAGCAGCCGGTGCGCCGCTCGTCGCCGGGCCGACGGAGCCAGCTCGTACGCGGTCAGCCGAACCAACGGCTGGGGGAAGCTCACCACGCCGTCCGCCACGCGTACCACTCCGGACAGCTCCGCCGGGGTGAGCGCGCCCAGACCGAGGCCGACCGCTTCGGCCGCCTGCGCGAGCGTCGCCGTGTGCATGGTCTCCTCGGTCGCCGCGAGGAGCAGCAGTTCCCGGGTCTCCGGCGGCAACGCCACCAGCCGCGCCCGGTACGCCTGCCGCAGCGTGCTGGTGCCGGGCAAGCCACGCGGCAGCGGCGCCGTCCCGGCCCGTTGCGCGGCGGTGAGCGACTCGGCCAGGTCGACCAGGGCCTGCGGATTGCCGTGGCCGATCTCGGCCAGGTGGGCGGCGACGGCCTCGTCCACCAGGTCCAGCCGATCGGCGACCAAGGCCTGACTGTCGGCGAAGTCCAGCGCGGCGAGCCGCAGCGCGCGGACGCCTTCGACGGACTGGCTCGTCGTCAGCAACGCCGCGACCCGCCGGCCGCTGAGCCGCCGGGCGGCGAACGCGACGACATCGGCGGTCGCCGGATCGACCAGATCGGCATCGTCCACACAGCACAGCACCGGGCGTTCCGCTGAGCCGAGCAGGGCCAGCACCCCCAGTCGAAGCGGGAGCCGATCGCCTTCGGGGCTGCCCTGGCCGTCCAGCACTCGGCGTATCGCCCGCTGGTGGTCGCCGGTCAGCCGGTGGACGCCGTCGGTCAGCGGTTCCAGCAGCCGGATGAGCCCGGCGTACGCCAGATGCGCCTCGGCCGCCACCCCCGCGGTCCGGAGCACCGTGAACCCCGTCGCCGTACGCGCGGCCAGGTCGAGCAGCGCCGACTTGCCGAGCCCGAGGTCACCGGCGATCGTCAGGGCGCCGCCCCGGCCGGCGGCGGCGCCCGCGAGGAGGCCGGCGATGGCGTCGACCTCCCGCGTCCGGCCCCGCAACCGGGATACATGCACTGCCGATGCAAATACCATGCGGTCCAGTGTTACCCACAGGTAACGCCAAGGGAAGGGGCGGCCGCGAACGGCCGCCCCTCAACTTCGCCCGCCCGTGGATCAGGCCGGGCAGGTGTCTCGATAGTCCGAGATGGCCAGTCCGGACGGAGCCGGGCAGAGCCAGGGGTCGTAGCGGGTGTCGTCGTCGACGTACCTCTTGAGCCAGGACACCATCGACACCGCCACGGTCGTGTTGACCGTCTGCGGGAAGAAGTGGCTGGCGCTGCGCAGCTCCAGGTACGCCTTCTCCGACGACGCCGGGATGCTGGTGTAGAACGGGATCGAGTGGGTCGCGACCGGCGCGACCGTGTCCGCCTGGCCGCCGATGATCATCGTCGGGACCTGCACGCCGCTCCACGTCTTGTCCGTGTTCCACGGTGCGAGCGGGATCGCCGCCTGCAACGAGGGCCGGGCGTTCGCGGCCCAGAGCGTACCGCCGCCGCCCATCGAGTGCCCGGCCACCGCGAGCCGGGTGCGATCGACGCGGGTCCGCACCGAGCTGGAGTTGACCAGGTAGTCCAGCGCGGCGAGCAACTGCTGGCCGCGACTGGTCGGCTGGTCGTAGATGGTGTTGGTCTCGATGCCGATCACCACGAAACCGTGCGAGGCCAGGCGCGGGCCGAGCCAGGCGAGGCTGGACCAGGTCGCGGTGAAGCCGGGCGAGATGGCGATGCCGCCGAACGTGCCGTCGGCCGTGGTCGTCGGGTAGTAGATCCGGCCGCCGCCGAATCCGGTCACGAGCGACGACACGCTGATCGACGAGGTCGCGTAGGGTCCGCTGCTCGCCTCGAGGATCACGTCCGTCGGGTTCGGTCCCCGCTGGTACGGGTTGAGCGCGTGCGCCGGGCTCGCCACGGCCGCGCCGACCGCGAGAGTCAGCGCCAGCGACAACATGGCCAGCAGCCGGGATCTGCGAAGGTGCATCTGTCCTCCCGGGGAAAGTGGCGCGTCCACCGCTGGGGGGAGCGACAGTGGAACGAGCCGAGAACATTGACAGATGCGATTGTTTTAGACCGGCCGGTCGCCGCGCATCGGCGAAATCACCCGTCTGGCGGATCAATCACGCGGCTGCCACGTGGCGACGCACGCCTCGTTGCCCTCCATGTCCGCGAGGACCCACCAGGCCGGCGCGTGCTCGTCCGACACGAGCCGCCCGCCCGCGACGAGCGCGGCCGCGATCCGCGCCTCGGCCTGATCATGGGGCACCGAGACATCCAGGTGTACGCGATTGCGCTGCGTACGGGCGGTGTCCATGACCTGGAACCGAATCGAGGGACCCCGGTCCCGGGGGTCGGCCAGATCCTCCTCGCCGACGATCCGGTAACCCAGCAACGCCGCCCAGAACGGCAGCACGTTGGCCGGGACGAGGGCGTCGATCGTGAGGTTGTACCCCTGCAACGGGTTCGGGTCGGCCGCGATGCCGAGGTCACGGGCGGCCGCCGAGATACGCCGGGCCAACGCCACGTCCCGCTGGCTCAGCCCGTCGACGTCGTGCGTCCAGAGGCGTACCGTCACGCCGGGATAGCGCAGGTCGACGTCGGGATGATGATTCGCCTCGTCGGCCAGCCGGCCGATCTCCGCGACCAGCGCGACCCCGGTGGCGAACGACCCGGTCGCGAAGTAGGCGCACGCCCCGCCGAACAGCACCCGCCAGTCCCCGACCCCCTCGGCGTCGTGAAACTGCCCTGCCGTGATCCGGTCGGTCATCGCCCCACCGTAACCCCGTACGCAGCACCGGCTCGTCATGCCGCGCGGTCGCCGCGTAGGTGTCGTGGCGCTGTTTCGCGGGAGTACGCCGGGCTCGCCCGAAAGACGAGCCCGGCGTTCCCCGTCTTAGCGGCGCATCAAGGCGAACACGCCCCACCCGAGGTAGTCACGCCGGAAGCGGGCGTACCGCACCGGTCCCTCGCGGAGTTCGGCGCGGAACGACTCGGCCAGCTCGTCGTCGGGGTTCTCGTCGAGCCAGCGGCGGATGGTGAGCCACTGTGCCCCCGAATAGCGGTCCCAGCTGTCCTGGTCGGCCAGCACCATCTCGACGACGTCGTAGCCGAGGTCACCGAACTGCTCGAGCAACTCCGGCAACGCCCGGAAGTCGTCCTTGCTGGACGTGTGATTGGCCTCGACGGTCTGCTGGTCCGGCGGGTCGAGCCGCCAGTAGGGCTCGCCGATCAGCATCAGGCCACCCGGACGGAGGCTGCGTTGCAGCAGCTCCACCGTGCCGGCGACACCGTTGCCGATCCAGGTCGCCCCGATGCAGGCGGCGAGGTCGACCGGTTCGTCGGCGACATGGCCCGCCGCGTCACCGTGGACGAAGCGTACGCGGTCGGCGACGCCCAGTTCGGCGGCGCGGGCTTGGGCGGCGGCGGTGAACGCGGTGCTGATGTCGACGCCGGTGCCGGTGAGTCCGTGGTCTCGGGCCCAGGTGCACAGCATTTCGCCGCTGCCGGAGGCGAGATCGAGGGCGCTCGTCCCGGGCGTCAGGCGCAGGGCCCGCCCGAGGATACCGAGCTTCTCAGGACTGAACGGGTTGTGGATGCGGTGACCGCTTTCGCGGATGACGAAGTGACGTGGAAGATCCACGATGGAGGCTCCTTGGATTGGCTGGGATCAGGACAGAACCATGGGGTCGGCCGGCCACAGGGGCCGACGCTGCCTGAACCGTCATCCAATGCACCTCATCAGGTAGTCGCTTCACGGACGCGGCCACGATACGCGCGTACGCCCGGCCGGTCATCCGATTTCTCGGGGACCGGCCGGGCGTCGGACGGTTGTCAGTTGGTGGCGGCCGGTGCGCTACTGCCGCCGAACAATTCGGGGACCATCGAGGCGACCGCCGCGATCGCGGCGAAGACGGCCGCCCAGCCGAAGGAGGTCTTCAGCGCGCTGCTGTCGGAGAGCCAGGCGATGCCCCAGCCCACGAAGCCCAGGGCGCCGACGATCATGCCGACCCACTTGCCGGTCTTGACGTTGTCGGCGATGCCGGCACCCAGGCCGTTGGCCGCGGCGACGGTGAAGACGGTCGCCGCGACGAGAAGGGTGGTCTTGACGCCTTCACCGTCGGCGGCCGCGAAGCCGATGAAGGTACCGACCGCGAGGACGAGGCCGACGCCGGCGCAGGCGTAGCCCCACTTCTGAACGTTGCTCATGTCACCCTCGATTCGGGAGAGGCGATGGGGTTGCAAGCACCGTACGCCCGGCGTGAGGGAATGACTGCGCTCCGTCACCTAATTGACTGGCATCGACGTCATCCGTTCCGGGTCAGGTCTTCGAAGGACCCCGCGAACAGCCGATAGGCTCGGTCCACATCGGCCGGATCCGCTCCCGCAACCAAGTCGAGCAGCAGCCCCCGCACGACCGCGACACCCACCCGGACCGCCTCCCGGGGTACGCCCGGCGCCAGCGCGGCACCGCTGTCCAGCCAGGGTTCGGTGAGCCCGCTCAGCAACCGGTCCGTGCCGGCCGCCCCTTGCGCCGCCAGGCCGAGGACCTCGAAGAACAGGCGGACCAACGGGCGTACCTCGGGACTGCTGACGCGCTCCCACAGGGCGAGCATCAACTCCTGGGCGGACTCGTGACGCGCGGCCAGCTCCGTCATCAGTTCCCGCTGCTGCCGTTCCACCGCCTCCACGATCGCCGCGAGGAGGCCCTCGTGCGTACCGAAGTGGTAGAGGAGCATCCGGTGGCTGCTGCCGATGCCGTCGGCGATCTCCCGAAGGCTCTTGCCGCCGATGCCGTTGGCGGCCGCGTACGCCGTCACCCGATCCAGCATCTCCGCCCGCGCACTCGACATGTACCGAATGGTACATTGACCTCATGCGTTGGGAGAACACGGTCACGATCGACGCGCCGACCGGCCGCGTCTGGGACCTCACCACTGATGTCGAGAACCTGCCGTCGGTGACGCCGACCATGCGCCGCGTCGTACGCCTCGACGACGGGCCGATCCACGAGGGCAGTCGAGCCAAGATCTGGCAGCCGGCGCAGACCCCGGCCGTCTGGACGGTCACCAAGCTCGACCCGTCGCGCGAGTTCAGCTGGCAGACGCGGCGGCTCGGCGTGACGATGACCGGGCGGCATCTGCTCGCCGACGACGGCGACGGCTGTCGCAACACGCTCGTCCTGGAGGTGACCGGACCGGGCGCGAAACTCGTCGGAGCGTTGCTGGGCAAGACTTTCGCCAAGGCCCTGGCGACCGAGAACGCCGGACTCCAACGCGCCGCCACGTCGGCCGAGTGACGCGTCGGCCCCTTCGCCGGGCGTGGCGGCCGCTTTCCCCACCATGATCGTCGGATGCCGACGATCAGCGCACGATTCGTGCCACGAATGTCGGCAGCCGACGATCAAGGAAGCGCGAACCTCCAAGATCGTCAGCTGCCGACGATCAGCGCGCTCAGCAGCGCTCATAGGCGAAGCGCGCCACCCAGCGAAGCGTCACGGCATCGCGGCCAGGTGACCGTGGACGCTGTTGGCGAACGCGTACCCGTTGCTCGCGTCCCAGTTGATCGACCACGTCATCGCGCCCCGGATGCTCGGCCATTTCGCCGGCGGAACGAAGCTGCCGCAGCTGGTCCCGGCGGCCAGGCAGTCGAGCGCGTTGTTGACGACACTCGGGCTGACGTAGCCGCCGCCCGCCGCCGAGGTCGACGACGGCAAGCCGAGCGCCACCTGATCCGGCCGCAACGCGCTCTGCAGCTGGATGCAGGCCAGCGCGGTCAGGAAGTTGATCGTCCCCTGCCCGTACGCGAACATCTGGTCGCAGCCGAGCATGCCGCCCGAGTTGTAGAACTGCGTGTGCACGATGGTCAGGATGTCGCGGATGTTCAGCGCCAACGAGAAGTACGCCGTCCCCGTCGACTGCATGTCGATGGTCTGCGGCGCCATCGTGATGAGCAGGCCGGCGCCGGCCTTCGACCGCAGCGACCGCAACGCCTGCTCCATGTAGGTCGCGTTGAGCCCGTTCTCCAGGTCGATGTCGACGCCGTCGAAGCCGTAGCTCGTCATGATCGCGTACACGCTGTTGGCGAAGTTGGTCGCGGCGGTCGCGCTGGACACCGAGACGGTGCCCTTCTCGCCGCCGACCGACAGGATGACCTTCTGGTTGCGCGAGTGCAGGGTCGCGACGTCCGCCTTGAACTGGGCGTCGGTGTAACCGCCGAGCGCACTCGACAGGCCGGGGTCGACGCCGAAGGTCACGCCGCCGGCCGCGCTCGGGTCGGCGTTGGCGAACGCGATCGCCACGATGTCGTAGGTCGTCGGGACCGCCGACAGCCGCAGCGGCGTAGCGCCGTTGGTGAAGTTCTGCCAGTAGCCCGTGAGCAGGTGCTTCGGCAGGGTGCCCGTGGTGCATCCGGTCGTCGTGCCGGTCACGCTCGCCGAGCCCGACTCACCACTGCTGTTGTACGCGCGAACGGCGTACGTGTGGCTCGTGCAGGCGGTCAGCCCGGAGATCGTCGCCGTCGTACCCGTCACCGTCGTCTTGAGGGTGGCGCCCTCGTACACCCGGTAACCGGTGACCGTGCCGGTCGAGGCGTCCCACGCCAGGCCGAGCGAAGTGTCCGCTGTAGACGTGATGCGCGCGTTGCCGGGCGTACCGGGAACTCCGGTGCCGCAGCCGGTCGTGGTGATCGTGACGCTGCCCGAATGCGCCGACTCCCCCACGCTGTTGTACGCCGTCACGTCGTACGTGTGACTCGTGCAGGCGGTCAGCCCGGAGATCGTCGCGCTCGTGCCCGTCACGGTGCTCTTGAGGGTGGCACCCTCGTACACTCGGTAGCCGGTGACCGTCCCGGTGGACGCCGTCCAGCTCAGCGCGGCCGAGGTGTTGGTGATCGTGCCGGCGACCGGCGTACCCGGAACGCTGGGCACTCCCGCGCCGGCCGTGCCCTGCAGCGAGACGTCGTCGGCGTAGTAATCGCCCGTGCCGTACCAGCCGTGCAGGAACACCTGCGCGCTGCTGCTCGACGCGGTGAACGTGACGGTCAGCTGCGTCCAGTTCGTGGCGCTCGGCGTCCAGGTCGACGTGCCGCCGGTGACGCCGAGGTAGACGTAGCTCCCCCGAACCCACGCGGTCAGCGTGTACGAGGTGCCGGACACGACGGACACGGTCTGCGTGCAGTTGGCGTTGTCCGAACTGGACGCGGCTCCCCGCAACGCCTTCGTCCCCGTCCGCACCGGGGTCGTGACGACACTGCCCAGCCCACCCGAGCAGCTCCACGGACTGAGTACGCCCGTCTCGAAGCCGCCGTTGGACAGCAGTTCGGCCCCGGTCGCCGGGGCGGGCGGGGCGGTCAGTAAGAGGACGGCGGCCGCGACCAGCGCCGTGATACGCGAAAGCTTCATCGTTGCTCCTCCAGCAGAGAACCGAGGAACCTATAAGGAAGCTTTATTAAATATTTGCGGACGCGCCTCCGTCAATGCATCCTCGTGGGCGGCGGATCACGGTTGTGCATGCTTCGAGGCCGGGAAGCATGCACAACCGTGATCCGCACGGAAAATCAGGGGCTGGCGCAGGACAGGGCCGGGATGCTGTTCGTGCCGCCCGACGTGCCGTTGAAGCCGAACGTCGCCGTCGCGCGCGCGCCGAGCGAACCGTTGTACGACACGTTCTTCACCGTGACGGCCGATCCGCTCGTCGTCAGCGTGCCGTTCCACAACTGCGTGACCGTCTGCCCGTCGGCGTACGTCCACTTCACGGTCCAGCCCGTGATCGGGGCGCTGCCCGCGGTCACGGTGACCTCACCGCCGAAGCCGCCCGGCCAGGAACTCGTGATCCGGTACGCCGCCGAGCACGCGCCCGTGGACGACGGCGACGTCGACGGAGACGTCGACGGGGAGACCGAAGGCGAGACGGACGGCGACACCGAGGGGGAAACCGAAGCCGACGGCGATCCGGTCGAGCCGCCGGAGGTCGTGTACGCGGCCGCCGTGTACGGCACCGAGCACTGCGACGAGCACGGCAGGCTGAACGAGTACACCCGGCCGCCGTTGATCAGCGCGTCGTTGACGTCGCGTACGCGAATCTGGAAGCTGGTCGCGCCCGAGGTGAGCCCGCCGATGATGTAGGACTGGCCCATGTCGCTGTTCATGGCGGCGGCGTGCCAGGTCCCGTCGGCGAGGTACTCGACGCCGTGGATGCCGTTGGCGAGGTGGGACACCGCGATGGCCGGCCACCACTGCTGCGCCCCCTGCAGGAAACCGATCTTGATGTCGCCGGTGTAGTTGGGCGCGGGCACGAACTGCCAGCTGATGTGCCGGTTGTTCCAGTGGTCCGGGTAGAGGTCGGTCAGCGTGGCGCCGTTCTTGACGAACTTGTTCAGCGATCCCTTGGACAGGTCGAGGTGGTACGGATCGTCGCGGCACCAGGCGTTGCCGTCGCCGCAGCTGTCGGCGACCAGCATGGTCAGCGTGCCGCCGTTGTACGCGTCGGCGACCCAGGACCCGTTGCGGCAGAACGCCTGGTTCGGCGCGCCGTCGTTGACGCCCGTGCAGTAGTCGGCGATGGAGACCTGGACCCAGCGTCCGCAGTTGCGTCCGTTCTCCCACATGCCGGTCTTGGCGGCGTCGGGCACCGGCCGCGTCGAGTACGCGTAGTCGCCCGGGGTGTTGAACACGTTGAGCGCGACGAAGTCTTGACTGTCCAGATTGGCCTGAGGCATCCCGCAGCCGCCGTAGGGCGAACCGAGGGCGTCGAACCAGGTGGCGTTGGCGGTGACCGGCGCAGGCGGATCGGGCAGCGCGAGCGCGGCGCCGGCGTAGCCGACGACGAGCAGGACAGCCGCGAGAACCGTGGAGCGCAGCAGGGTCACGCGCCTCGATCGAGGCACGCGCACGGGGACTTCCTTTCCGGTCGCGCCGTCCTCGGCTCTGGGCGGAGCCGGGCCCGTCCGGCGGGAGTGGACGGCGATGGATGTCCTGACTGTAATCCCGCGTCGTCCCACTTTCGAGTGTCAGCACGTTTCAGCCGCGTGCGTCCCGGGTAGCGGCCGACTCCGTGACGACCGACGAGTACGACGCCGGCAGCCGGATGGGACGAGCCTGGCTGCAGACCGACGACGGGCAGCGCTGGCGGCACGGACTAGGTGGGGGCACCTCCTCGCTGCGGGACGCGATGCGTGCCCTGTCCGCCCGGCACGGGCGGGACTACCAACGCGGTTTCCTCGACGCGACGCAGATCCGGCGGTCGCTGCGCGAACCGCGGCCGATAGCCCGGCGCCCCGAGCGGGTCAGCGTCACGCTGACCGTCGAGGAGGATCTCGCGCTGAAGAGCTTCCGGCTCGGCGACGGCGTCTCCCCCGCCTCCCGCTTGCGCGCGATGCTGGCGGTCTACTGCGCCGACCCGGAGTTCCGCGCCCGAGTCGACCAGGAGGCGAAGGCGGCTCGTGAGGCGAAGGAGCTGAAACGCCCCGGTCGCTGAACGACCACGCGAAGCGCGTCGCCCAGCGACCGGGGCCGGCCGTCGGTCACCCGGCCGGAGTCAGTGCGGTCTCCTCCGCCGGATCCCGCGCCGCCAGGCACACGATGCTGGCGTGCCGCGCGATCGCGCACGGGTCCGGCACCTCACACCTCGGGCAGGTAGTGCTTCCTTCCGGCGGAGTGTGCGCC
The DNA here is from genome assembly GCA_013361475.1 of Hamadaea sp. GTDB lineage: Bacteria > Actinomycetota > Actinomycetes > Mycobacteriales > Micromonosporaceae > Hamadaea. The sequence continues at coordinate 3,067 of JABFYB010000715.1, read as the reverse complement.
GCCAGCAGTTCGCGGGCGGTCACCGCCAGTGGGCTGTCCGGTGCCACGACCGGACTGCGCTCCACCGGTGGTGGTGGGACGGCGGCCGCCACCGCCGTCCGTCGTTTGCGAGCCATCACGGCCCTCCCTGTTCGCATTCGCACTGCTCATCCACGCTGCCCGGGGTGGGCAGCCTTCCCCTTGTCAACGAGGGGCAGGTGGGAGCCGTGCCGCGAATCAGGCCGTCCGGACGAGGGGCAGCCGGAGAATCGTCCGGGCGTCCGGCGGCGAATGTGGTCCCGGATCGTCCAGATAGATCTCGTGATACTTCCCTTTGACCGCATAGCCGTGCGTACGGGCGAAATCGCGCAGCATCCGCAACGCGGGCGCCTTGTCGCGCAGCGACCCGGTGTAGAGGACCTGGGCCACGGTGCCTTCGTCGAGACTGGTCACCCCCATGTCCGACAGCAGTCCCTCGGGAACGATGCCCCGCAGGGTGGCCGACGCCTTGGCGACATCGGCGGTCCCGGTTTCCAGCGGCACCTGTTGCAGCAGCGTCCAACGCCAGGCATGCATCCGCTCCGGGCGCATCGGGCCGCCGTCGGCCGACCACCACAACGCCTCGGTCGGGTGCACCGCGAGTCTCAGGGCGACCGCGACTCGGCGTAACGCGTCGGCGTACGCGGGAAAGGCGTCCGGCGCGCCGTGGCCGTCGAGTGTCAGGTAACGCGTGAGACCGGTCGTGGCGATCGCGGGCCGGGAATCGACCGCCGGCGGTCCCGTCATCAGGATCTCTTCCATTGTTTCGGGCCTCCGTTCCCCACGGCTGTACCCGCCCAGCAGGGACCCGACACTGTTGATCAGTGATTGGTGATCAGTGATTCGGGCGAGCCAGGCTGATCTCCGTGAGCACGGACTTCGCGTCGGTCAACGCGAGTTCGCCGTCTTCCTGAGCGAGATCGCCGAGGGAGATCACGCCGACGACGCGGCCCGCCTCGACCACCGGCATCCGGCGTACGGCGTGTTCGCACATGATCGCGACGACCTGCTCCAGATCGTCGTCGGGAGCCACGGTCACCACGTCTCGGCTGCACACCTCGCCGACGTGAGTGGTCTCGACGCCCCGCGACTCCGCGATGCCCCGGATGACGATGTCCCGATCAGTGACTATGCCGACCAGGTGACCTCGGTCGGCCACGAGGAGATCGCCGATGTCGTGGTCGCGCATCAGCCGCGCCGCGTGCACGATCGAGTCGGTCGCCTCGATCGTCACCGGATCGCCGGTCATCACGTCCCCGGCGGAGAGCCGTCCGCTCATCCGGAGCTGCCGGACTGGTCAGGGGCCTCGCTGATGTGCACCGACGCCAGCTTCCACAGCCGCCCGTCGCGTACGCCGACCGCGGTGATCCGGCAGCGCCGCCCGAACGTCTCGCCCTGGTCGTGCCCGGCGCACTCGTGGTCGCCGATCGCGATCGCCGAGTCCCCGTGCAGGCGCAGGTCGACATGGTCGACGGTGAACGTGGTGTGGAACAGTCGCCCATCTCGCCGGCGGGCCACCCAGGCCGGCTTGTCGAGCACCTGTCCGGCCCGGTCGACGCCCAGGAAGTCGTCGGTCAGCATTTCCTCGACGACGTCGACCAGACCGCGGTACTCGGCCGTGGTCCACAGGCGCAGCATCGCCCGCACGTCGGCCTCGGCGGTCGTCGAACCGGTCCGCGAAGTGGCGCTCGGAGCAGGCAGAACACTAGTCATGACGACCCCTTTCCTCGGTCGTCGCCGCTCAAACCTCAGTCTGCGCCCGTCCGCCGCGCCGCGCCAGCGCTCGCGCCGCGGTTCACGCGATCGGCCAGCCGGGCGTCGTCGCGATCCGGCCGTCCGCCATCACCACCAGCCCCTCATATCCGTCCAGCGTCGCCAGCCACTCCAGTGCGCTCCAGCCCCGCGCGAACGCCGCGGTGGCGTACACGTCGGCCCAGAGCAGCTCGGGGCCGAGCACGCTGACCTGCGCCAGGCCGGTCGGGGGGCGCCCGGTCCGCGGGTCGACGATGTGCGTACCGCGATGGCGGGTCCCGGAGGTCGCGACCGCGCCGTCCCGCAAGATCACGACCCGCAGGATCCGGCCGTCCCGCGCCGGGTCCTCGATGCCGACCCGCCACGCGGGCAGACCGCCGGGCGCGTGGACCCGCACGTCGCCGCCCGCGTTGACGCACCAGCCGTGGCCGGTCGGAAGATGCCGCGTGGCGCGCTCCACCGCCCACCCCTTCACCAGGCCGGAAGGATCGGTCCGCGGTGCTCCGCCGAGCGGGTCGGGCAGGGATCGCGCGTCGAAGAATCCACTTGTACGCACAAAGGCGTGATCGCACATCGCCAGCACCCGGCCGAGCATCGGATCCGCCGCGGCCACCGTCAGCTCGCCCCGCTGCCAGCGGCTGATTTCGCTGTCGGGTCGATAGGTGCTGAAGATCTCGTCGATCCGCCGCAGGTCGGCGAAGTACGCCGCCACCCCGGCCACGACAGCCGGCGTAGCCGGTTCGGGTCCCCTTAGGTGCACGCTGATCGGCAGCCCCATGATCTGCTCGACCCAGGCCCGCTGGGCGTACGCCGCAGCCGGGGCGGTCATGACAGGTGGGCGGCGTCCAGCGCCGCCTGCAACGACTCGATGTAGCCCTCGCTGGTGACCGTCGCGCCCGAGACCGTGTCGATCTTCGCGCTCTGCCGCGAGATCACCGAATCGTGCAGGATCGGCAGGGCGTACTGGTTGATCTCCTGGTCGCGGTGGTTCTCGGTCGGGTACTCGACCGCCTCCACGTCGGTGATCCTGCCGTTCGCGACGGTGATCCGCACTTGCACCGGACCCCAGCGGGTCTGCGCCACCGAACCGTCGTAGGTCTTGCTCCCGCTGTTCGTCGGCTGCTGCCCGGTCGAACCCGATCCGGCGGCGCCCGTGTTGTTCGCGGGTGTCACCGCGACCGTGTCACCGCCGCCGGCGCCCATCGTGCTGGTGCGGTAGCTGAACAACAGCACCACCGCCGCCACGGTGGACAGCAGCCACATCGTGATCCGCCGCATCCGTCTTCCTCTCTTCCAG
>JABFYB010000606.1 GCA_013361475.1 Hamadaea sp. | reverse complement strand
CTCAGCCCGGGCGCGGCGCAATCGAGTGCCGAAGCCGACGAGCGAGCCGTCAGAAGGCTCGCGACCATCGCGCAACAGCTGCCGGACGGCGTACAGATCTGGCTGGAGACGCACGACTCCCACCCCCGCGGGGTGGACGTGGCCCGGATCCTCCAGCAGGTCGACGACGACCGCGTACGCGCGATCTGGGACGTCCTGCATCCGTGGCGGGTCGGCGAGCCGCTGACGGTGTCGTTGGCGGCGCTCCACCCGTACCTGGCGCATGTGCAGGTCAAGGATGCGCTCAGCCCGGCCGAGCGCACTCCCCTGCCACTGGGTGCCGGAACCGTTCCGCTGCGCGACGCGCTGGACCTGCTCCGGCGCGAGGCGTACGACGGCTGGCTGAGCCTGGAGTGGGAGAGCAAGTGGCATCCCGAGGCCGGGCCGCTGCGGGAGGCCTTGATCGCGAGCCGGGCGTGGCTGGCATCATGATCGCGTGAACGCCCCCTCCGCCACTCTGCGTTCGAAGGCCGACGACGAGACCGCCGCGATCGGGAAGGTCGCCGGCAAGAAGGTCACCCCGGCCGAACTGTTCTGCGACCTGGTGTTCGTGTTCGCGATCGTCCAAGTCTCGGCGCTGCTGCACCACGACCACAGCTGGGCGGGGATAGGCCACGCCGCGGTCCTTTTCCTGCCGCTGTTCTGGGCCTGGTCGGCGATCTCGATCCACGCCAACCTCAACCCGATCGAGAACTCCGCCGACCGGATCACGATGTTCGTCGCGGCGCTGGGCGCGCTGTTCATGGCGGTCTCGGTCCCCGAGGCGTTCGGCGACCGTGGGGTGATCTTCGGGGCCGCGTACCTGGTGCAGCGGGCCGCTCTGACGCTCCACGAGGCGATCGCGCCCACCGACCGGCACCCGGGGCTGTTCTTCCTCGTCTTCTTCCAGATCAGCGGCCCGCTGATGTTCGTCGGCGGGTTCCTGCACGGTCACGCCCGGCTGGCGGTCTGGGTCCTGGCGATCGCCATCGACATCGTCATGCCGCGTCTCATGCGACGCCATCTGAGCCGGATGACCTTCGACCTGCCGCATCTGCTCGAACGCCACGGCCTGTTCCTGCTCATCGCGCTCGGCGAGTCGATCCTCTCGGTCGGCGCGACCGCGGTCACCCTCGACCACCTCAGCTCGCCGGTGATCGCGACCATGATCAGCGGGTTCGCGCTCGTCTGCGGCCTGTGGTGGATCTACTTCGTGTTCGCCGGGGCGGCGTTGGAGGAACGGCTGCCGGTCGCGATCGCCCGCCTGCGGACCGACCAGCTCGGCCGCATGCTCGGCTTCAGCCATCTGTGGCTGGTCGCCGGGGTCATCGCGGTCGCGGTCGGCCTCGCCGAGGCCATCGCGCACCCCGAGCACCATCTCGACCGCGGCGTGGCCAGCCTGCTGTTCGGCGGGGTCGCGCTCTACCTGGCCACCTTCGGCTACACCACCTGGCGCATGTTCCGCCGGCTCCCGCTCGCCCGGCTCGTCTCGGCCGCGCTCGTGCTCGGCATGCTGCCGTTCGCGACCGAGGTCCCCGCCGTGCTCGCGCTTCTCGATCTCGCCGTCGTGCTCATGCTCCTCGCCATCATCGAGTACGCCGTCCGCGCGTACCGGGACCGTCAAGCGCGAAAGCGGCCGATCGCACCGGAGGAAGTGCCCGCGTGAGCAGCAAGCTGGGCGGGCGCGACTTCGCCCTGTTCTGGGCCGTGGAGACGTTGTCGACGTTCGGCAGCTCGTTCTCGGTCATCGCGGTGCCGCTGATGGTGCTGCACGCGACCGGATCGGTGACGCAGATGGGCCTGCTCACCGGCGCACTCGGCGCGGCGACGCTGGTCAGCGGCTTCTTCGCGGGCGTGGTGGCCGACCGGTTCGACCGCATGCGCCTGCTGATCATGTGCAACGTGGCCCAGGCCGTGCTGTTCGGCATCGTGCCGCTCGTCTGGTTGTTCGCCAGCCCCATCTGGTTGCTCTACGTCGTGGTGCCGCTGACGGGCGCCTTCGCGATGCTGTTCCGCGTCACCTACGTGACCGTGGTCCCCCGGCTCGTCGACGCCGACCAGTTGACCCGGGCGAACGGGCGGCTGTCGGCGAGCTTCGCCGCGACCCAGGTCATCGGGCCGATTCTGGCCGGCGTCGTCTCGGGCCGGTTCGGCCCGTCCGTCGCGATCGCCGTGGACGCCGCCACCTTCGTCCTGGCCTCGATCGGCCTGCTGTTCGTCCGCCTCCGGGCGCAGGCGCCGGCCGAGGAGCACGCCGTCCCGGCGAGGATGTCCTTCTGGGCCGAGTTCAGCGGCGGCGCGCGGTTCCTCTGGCGGCATCCGGTGCTGCGCTCGATGCTCGTGCTGCTGACGATGATGATCTTCTTCTGGCAGGGCCTGGTCGACGTCGTCATCTTCTACCTCAAGCACGACCTCGGGCAGCCCGACCGCACCGTCGGCTACGTGATGGCGGTCGCCGCGCTGGGGACCGTCGCGGGAGCGCTCGTGGTGGCCCGCGTACGCCGGCTGATCGGGTTCGGGGTGACCTGGATCGGCTCGACCATGCTCGCCGGGCTGTGCGTGGCGGCGATCGCGTTCACCCATTCCGTGCCGGGTGTCGCCGTGTTCACCACCCTCGCGTTCGGCTGCACGGCGATCGGCGGCATCTGCTCGATGTCGCTGCGCCAGGAGATCACGCCGAGCGCCCTGCTGGGCCGGGTCACCTCGGCCTGGTGGACGATCCACTTCTCGCTCGGCCCGATCGGCGCGGCCGTGGTCACCGCGTCGGCCGAACGCTTCGGAGTCGCCCTGGTCATCGGCGTCGCCGGGCTGGCGTACCTGCTCATCTCGGCGATCGGCTTCCTGACCCCGATCCGGCAGCCGCATCCGGAGCGACTGGCCGTCGACGCCGTCTGACACGCCGTACGCGGGTCGCCGGGAACGCCCGCATTCGGCATACTGTCGGGCGTCCCCCACCGGCCACTGTGTACTCACCGGAGGATCGCCGGATGACCGCCCCCGAGCCG
>JABFYB010000755.1 GCA_013361475.1 Hamadaea sp. | reverse complement strand
CGGCCCCGGCGGCCCGGCCGCCGCCGGCGTCTTCGAGCACACCGACATCGGAGTCCGCTGCTGGTGGACCGGTCATTCGGTCGGCCGCTACTTCGTCCACGACGCCCAACGGGCCGTCGACTACCTCTGCCGACGCCCCGAGGTCGACCCGGCGCGCATCGGGATGACCGGCAACAGCGGCGGCGGCACCCTGGCCGCGTTGCTGATGGCGGTGGAACCGCGACTCGCCGCCGCCGCTCCGGGCACCTACCTGACCAGCCGCGAGGTGTTCCTGCGCTCCGGGGCGCCGCACGACGCCGAACAGGTGCTGCCCGGCGCCGGCCACGCCGGCCTGGATCACGAAGACTTCCTGATCGCGATGGCGCCCCGGCCGGTGCTGGTGCTGGCCGCCGAATACGACTTCTTCCCGCTGGAAGGAACGCTGGACACGGTGCGCCGGGCCGAGCGGGTCTACCGCCTGCTGAACGCGGCTGACCGGCTCGAGCTGGCCCGGGTGCCCGCCACCCATCAATACCATCCGGACCTGGCCAAGGCGGCCACCGCGTTCTTCGTCCGCGAACTGGGCGACGGGCGCGAGCCGGACCACGACGATCCCGTACTGCTTGCGGGCACGGAGCTGTCCTGCGTACCGCCGGCACGGCCGCATCTGGCGCAGTCGCACGACTACCAGACCGAGCCGACCGATCCTGCGGCCGCGCTGGAGTGGTTGCGCCACAAGGCGTACGCACACCGGGAACCGCCCGACGAGTTCTTCGCCCGCTGGCTGCCGGTGCCGGACCATCCCCTGGTACGCCACGCGTTCTGGCGTACCGAGCGCGACCTGTGGAACGCCGCGGTCGTGGTGCAGCCCGATGGCGTACCCAGCGGCGTGACCCTCGCCCTGTTCCCCGACGGCACCGGAGACCTCGCCGAGCGAACGGCCTGGGTACGCGCCCGCGCAGCCACCGGGCAGGTGGTGGTGATCCTGGACGTGCGGGGCACCGGGACGCTACGGCCCCGGGCGTCCAGCGCCTGGCCGGACGAGGACGGCTACTTCGGCGCGAGCTATCGGATGCTCACCGAGCTGCTGTGGCTGGACGACAGCCTCGCCGCCGGGCGGGTGTATGACGTGCTGCGTGCGGTCGAGTTCGCCCACGCCGATCCCTGGCTGCGCCAGTGGACCGCGAACCTGCGGTTGTACGCCGACGGCGACGCCACGTTCTACGGCTACCTGGCCGGCGCGCTGGATCCCCGCCTGTCCTCAGTCGAGCTGGCCGAGCCACCCTTCGAGCCGCGGAACCTGCTCGCCTCGCCCTACGCACCGGGCCCGGTGCCACAGTGGCGCAACGTCCTCCCCGGGCTCGCCACCCGGTTCGCGCTGGCCGATCTGGCCCCCTGCTTCGCCGGACGAGACCTGCGTATCGGGTCGTAAACCGACCTCGCAGCACCGGAAGCAAGCGTTTGCTCTCAGCTAGGTAGCTGGAAAACAGCCATCTAATGAATCTTGTACGGTCGTAGGTCTTGACGATTGCCGCAAGCGGTTGCAGGCTCATTGCATTGCACGAACCCCCCGGCACACGTTGCTGACGACTACTCGCACAGGGAGTCGCACATGACTGAACTCGTTTCCAGACGCACGCTGCTGCGCGGCGCGGTCAGCGCCGCCATCGCAGGCACGGTCGGCACCGGCGCGCTCGCCGCGTGCAGCACCGACGGGGCGGCCACCGGCAGCTCCGCCAACGCCGCGGTCAAGCTGCCCACCCTCGTCCCCTACACCGGCGTCACCGCCGACCTGCCGCAGACCGCCGAAGGCGCGCGGCCCGGCTACTTCGCGTACCCGGCCAACCCGCCGAAGTTCATCACCGAAGCGCCCGCCCGCGGCGGCACGATCCAGGCGCTGTGCACGATGAACACCCCGCCGGTTCCGCTGGACAGCAACAAGTACTGGCAGAACCTCAACCAGCGGCTGGGCGCCGAACTGCGCATCAACGGCGCGCCCACGCTGGACTACGTCAACAAGTTCCAGACCGTGATGGCCGGCGGCGACCTGCCGGACACCATGGAGATCCGGGCCAACACCCCGCAGCTGCCCGGCCTGCTCGCCGCGAAGTTCCAGGACCTCACCGAGTTCCTCAGCGGCGACGCGGTCAAGAACTACCCGGCGCTCGCCAACATCCCCACCGAGAGCTGGCAGAGCACCGTCTACAACGGCGGCATCTACGGGGTGCCGCTGCACAACCCGCCGATCAAGGTGATGACCTACGCCCGCCAGGACCTCATCGAGGGCATGGGGCTGTCCCTGAAGGTCACCAGTGGCCAGGAATTCGTCGAGCTGTGCAAGCAGCTGGCCAACCCCCGGGCCAATCAGTGGGCCACGTGCTCGCTGCCGTCGGCGGTCACCTTCGTCAACCAGATGCTCGGCGTCCCCAACGGCTGGGCGAACGAAGGCGGCAAGTTCACCAAGGACTACGAGACGGCCGAGTACAAGAAGGCGCTCGACGTCGTCGCCGGCATGTGGAAGGCGGGCCTGTTCCACCCCGACTCGTTCTCCGCCACCAGCGCGCAGAAGATCAGCTGGATCTCCTCCGGCACGATCAAGATGCTTGTCGGCGTCTCCACCTGGTCGAACGTCGCCGTGTCGGTCCGTAACGCGGTGCCCACCGGCAAGATCACCCCGATCCAGCCGCCCAAGTACGACGGCGGCGGTCAGGCCAAGACCTACCTCGGCCCGGCCATCTTCTCCATCACCGGGCTGAAGAAGGGCTCGAAGGCGCGTATCGAGGAAGTGCTGCGCGTCCTCAACTGGCTGCAGGCGCCGTGGGGCACCGACGAGCACCGGACCCGGCTCTACGGCGTACCGGACTGGGACTTCACCCTCAAGGGCACCGACCCCATCACCACGCCGACCGGCAAGTCCGAGGTGACCGTGCCGACGCTGTACATCGGCGCCTGCCCGGTCGTGCACTACGCGCCCGGCTTCCCCGACATCACCAAGACGGAGTACGAGGGCGAGCAGGCCGGCCTGGCCGAGTCCATCCCGTGGCCGCTGGCCGGGCTCTACTCGGCCACCGACCAGAGCCAGGGCGCGGTGCTGGACAAGAAGATGCTCGACCTGCAGGCCGACATCATCACCGGACGCAAGCCGCTGTCCGACTGGGACGAAGGCGTGTCCACCTGGAAGAAGACCTACGGAGACAAGATCCGCGCGGAGTACGCGGACGCATGGCAGAAGTCCGGCAAGTAACACCAGGAGGTTGTTGTGAAGCGCAGGAACTTCATGAGCGCCGCGGTCCTCGCCGTCGCGTTCACCGCCACCGCCGGCGTCGCCTCGGCAGCGCAGGCCGCACCCAAGCCCAAGGTGACCGAGGCCGGCCCGCTGGTGCTGCCCCAAGGCTCGGACACCGGCATCTCCCGGGCCCAGATCTTCGACTCGCTGGTCACCGATCCGTCCGTGTACGCGGGCAAGAACGTCGCGTACATCTGGGGCTCGGGCTCGCCCGTCCCCCCGGCCGGCGCCGTGAGCAGCCGCTACCTGCCCCTGGTACGCGACTTCGGCTGGACGGTGCGGCCGATCACGTGGTGGCAGCAGAACCACCCGGACTGGGTGCTGTACCTCGCCGACGGGGTCACGCCCGCGTACCTCGGCACCGGGAAGTCCGTGCCGCTCGACATGGACAACCCGCTGGTCCGCGAGTGGTACTGGGACAACCAGGTGCAGCCCGCCATCGACCAGGGCTACCAGATGATCGCCCTGGACAACGTGGTGCCGTGGAACTGGCTGCACGCCAAGGGCCGCTACGACGCCGCCGGGAACTGGGTGGACCTGTACACGGGGGACCTGGACGATCCGGCGTACACCGCGACCGTGCTCAACTGGCTCGAGTATCTGGTGAACCGCCTGCACACGGCGGGCATCTCGGCCGCCGGCAACGTCAGCCCGCTCGGCGTCAACCCGTACCAGCGGACCGCTTCGGCCGCCGCGGTCAACCTCGTCGACCTGTGGCTGCACGAAGGCGGCTTCACCCGCTCTCGGGACGCCAACATCACCGATGACGAGTGGCTGCAGACCTTCCAGCTGTACCGCAGCGTGGTGGGCGCCAAGCCGGTCGTGGACATCAGCATGACCACGACCCCGCACCTCGCCGACGCCGACCAGAAGCAGGTCGACTGGATCATCGCGAACTACTTCCTGGTACGGGAGCGGGACACGCTGCTGACCCTGGCCGGCCGCAACGAGTACGGCATGTTCCTCGACCGGCCGGAGCTCTACCTCAACCTCGGCAAGGCGGTGTGCGCTCCCCAGCAGACGACCTCGGGCGCGTGGATCCGCAGTTACCAGCAGGGACTCGTGCTGGTCAACCCGTCGTCCACCCTGACGGCCACGGTGACGCTGCCGACCGGTCCCTGGGCCGACACCCACGGGACCGTGTACACCGGCACGATCACCCTCCCGGCCGTTGCCGGCACCGTCCTGACCAGGGTATAGAAAGATCAACTGGGTGGGGTGGCCGTGTCGGGCCGCCCCACCCCAGACGGAAGGCACCCCCATGCTCCACGTCGAGGCAGACCCTCCGGCCGAGCTGTCCGACGGACTCGGCGATCTCGTCCGCGCCTTCCCGCACCGGATGCGTACCGCCGCCGCCGGCGAGCCGGCCACTGTCCGGTTCACCCCGGACCCCGGTCTGGTCCGCGGCTACGCCACGATCGCGGACGGCGCCGGCTGGCGCATCCGCTACGACCGCCCCTGCGACGCGTACCGGGCGCTGGGCACCCTCGCCGGCGGCAACCCCCACCAGGCCGCCACCAGCTTCGAGACGCTCGGCGTCATGATCGACGTGTCCCGCAACGCGGTGATGCGTCCGACGACCATTGCGTCGCTGCTCCGCCGGTACGCCTTGATGGGCGTCAACCAGCTCTGGCTCTACCTCGAGGACACCTACACCGTGCCGGGCGAGCCACTCGTCGGGTACGCCCGCGGCCGCTACACGGCCGACGAACTGCGCGAAATCGACGACGCGGCACACCGCCTCGGCATCGAAGTGGTCCCCTGCGTTCAGACTCTCGGCCACCTGGAACAGGTCCTGCAGTGGCCCCGATACTTCGCCTTCCGCGACACCGACCGGGTACTCCTGGCGGGCGCGCCGGAGGCGTACGACCTGATCGGCCGGATGCTGGACGCGGCCACCAGCCCGCTGCGCAGTAACCGCATCCACATCGGACTTGATGAGGCGCACGGCGTCGGCACCGGCGGTTACCGCCGCCGCTTCGGCGACCGGCCGCCGTTCGAGATTCTGCGCGAGCATCTGGACCGGGTGAGCGCCCTGTGCGCCGACCGCGGGCTGCGCCCGATGATCTGGAGCGACATGTACTTCCGGCTGGGCTCGGCGACCGGCGACTACTACGACCCGCGCACCGAGATCCCGGCCTGGGTCACCGAATCCATGCCGCCTGGCGTGCAGCTGGTGTACTGGGACTACGAGCACACGGACCCGGCCTTCTACCGCGACTGGATCGGCCGGCACCGTGACGCGCTGGGCGGCCCGCCCGTGTTCGCCGCCGGGGTCTGGACCCATCACCGCATGTGGGCGCAGCTGCCCCGCTCGCTGGCCACGATCACCGCCGGCATGGCCGCCGCCCGCGACTGCGGCCTCGCCGAGGCGGTGGTCACCATGTGGGGAAACGACGGCACCGAAGGTGACCTGTACTCGGCACTGCCCGGCGTGCAGACCTTCGCCGACGCCGGGTACGGCAACGACCCGGGCGCCACCACGAACACCGCCGCGAATCTCCTGGGCTCGGCCGGAATCTGCCTGGACGACTGGATCGCCGCGTCCGCTGTGGACATCCTGCCGCCGGTCGTCCCGCTGCCGACCGAACCCGCCGCGGCCGCCTGGACCGGCAACGCCGGAAAGTGGCTGCTCTGGCACGACCCGGTGCTCAGCTTCCTCACCGCGGAACTGCCCGACGGACTGGCCGAACACTATCGGGCGCTGGCCGACCGGCTCACCGCCGCCGCCGACCGCAACGCCGATGACGCGCCGCTCGCCTTCCCGGCCGCGCTCGCGGCCGCCGTGGCGGACAAGGTGGTGCTGCACCAGCGCACCGGTCCGGCGTACCGCAGAGGTGATCGCGACGAGATCCGTGAGATCACCGAGACCCTGCTCCCCCGCCTGGTCGAACGGATCCGACGGCTGCACGCGATCCACCGCGACACCTGGCACGCCCGCAACAAGCCGTTCGGCTGGGACGTGATCGACCGCCGATACGGCGGCCTGCAGGCCCGCCTCGACCACCTGGATCGGCTGCTTCGCGGGTGGCTCGACGACCCGACCCGGCCGATCGAGGAACTGACCGAACCCCCTCAGGTGGCCATCCCCGAAGGCGCGCACACCCGCTGCCTCACCCACGCCCGGGTGGCGTCGCCCAGCTTCATCCACTGACAGACCATCCACCAACCCGAGACCACAAGGAGGGTCGCATGGCACTGCAGGCAACCGCCGAGACGACCGGCTCGGCCCCGCCGCCACCGCCGGCGCCCACCACCGTCCGCCGCCGGCGCAGTTGGCGTACGCGGCTGCGCCACGACTGGATGCTGCTGGCCCTGGCCGCCCCCGGTGCCGCGGTCGTGGTCCTGTTCCACTACGTGCCACTGCTCGGCAACGTCATCGCGTTCAAGGACTACCAGCCCTACGTCGGCATCACCAACGCGCCGTGGGTCGGCCTCGACAACTTCCGGATCATCGTCACGTGGGACCCGGCGTTCCGCAACGCGCTGCTGAACACCGTGATCATCGCGCTGATCCAGGTGCTGTTCGTCTTCCCGGTCCCCATCGCGTTGGCGCTGGTGCTCAACTCGCTGACGTCCGAGCGGATCAAACGAGTGGTGCAGTCCGTGCTGTACCTGCCGCACTTCATGTCCTGGGTCATCGTCGTGGCCATCTTCCAGCAGATGCTCGGCGGCTCCGGCCTGCTGCACACCTGGCTGCGTACCAAGGGCATCGAGGCGCCGGACATCATCGGCAACCCGGACGTGTTCAAGGAACTCATCACCGCCCAGGTCATCTGGAAGGACACCGGCTGGGGCACCATCCTGTTCCTGGCCGCGCTCTCGCGCATCGACCTGTCGCTCTACGAGGCGGCGGCAGCGGACGGTGCGAGCCGCATGCGGCAACTCTGGCACGTGACCCTGCCGGGGCTGCGCAGCGTGATCGTGCTCCTGCTCATCCTGAAGCTGGGCGACGTGCTCACCGTCGGCTTCGAACAGATCCTGCTCCAGCAGAACGCGGTCGGCGTCGACGCGTCCGAAGTCCTCGACACCTACGTCTACAACAACAGCGTCATCGCCTCGAACTGGGGCGAAAGCGCAGCCGTCGGGCTGGTCAAGGGAATCATCGGGGTGAGCCTGGTGCTCACCGCCAACAAGATCGCTCACATGTTCGGCGAGCGCGGGGTCTACCAGTGACGGCGCCGGCCCGGGAAAGTGGCGTACGAGAGGAGAGCACAGTGAGCGTTGGCTCGGTGGCGACCAAGCGGCAAGCGGTGATCAGCCGGGCCGCCGGACGCCGGCATCGGTCGGCCGGCCCCGGCAGCACCCCCGCGTCGCTGCCCGCTCGGGGCGTCAAAGGACTGCTGCTGCTCATCGCCTGCGCCGTCGTGGTGATGCCGTTCGTCGCGGTGATCTCCACCAGCCTGGCCGACGACCGGCAGGTCACCCGGGCCGGCGGGCTGGTGCTGTGGCCGGAACGGCCGTCGCTGGACGCCTATCGGGCCATCTTCGCCGGTGGCGTCGTGTCCCGCGCGCTGCTGGTATCGGTCGGCGTCACCGTGGTCGGCACGCTGCTCAGCCTCGCCTGCACCACCCTGCTGGCGTACGCGTTGTCGCGGCCGGGCAGCTTCGGCAGCAAGCCGCTGCTCATGATGGTCCTGTTCACCCTGCTGTTCACGCCGGGCATGATCCCCAGCTACCTGATGGTGAAGGAGCTGCACCTGCTCAACACCTACTGGTCGCTGATCGTCCCCGCCTTGGTCAACGGCTTCAACGTGGTGGTCATGCGGTCGTTCTTCCTGGATCTGCCGCAGGAGTTGCTGGACGCCGCACGCATCGACGGCGCCGGCGAATGGCAGCTGCTGCGCCGCGTGGTGCTGCCGCTCTCCAAAGCGGTCATCGCGGTCGTCGGCTTGTTCTACGCCGTCGCCTACTGGAACAACTACTTCTCGGCTTTGCTCTACATCAGCGACGCCACCAAATGGCCGGTGCAGCTGGTGCTGCGTACCTATGTCGTCGACGCGTCCACCATCGGGGTGGACGCCAGCCAGATCACCGGCGTGGTCCCACCGCCCCAGCAGTCCCTCCAGATGGCCATCCTGGTGGTCTCGCTGCTCCCCATCGTCGTGATCTACCCCTTCCTGCAACGTCACTTCGCCAAGGGCATCATGATCGGTGCCGTGAAAGGCTGACCAATGAACGCACCGGTACGCATCGCCATCCTCGGCGCGGGCGGACGTGGCACCACGTACGCCCAATGGATCGCCGACCACCCGGACCGCGCGCAGGTGGTCGCCATCGCCGATCCGCGCGACCACTACCGGGACGCGATCGCCGACCGCCACGCGATCCCGGCCGACAAGCGTTTCCACAGCTGGCAGGAGCTGCTCGCCCAGCCCGGCCGGATCGCCGACGTCGCCGTCATCGCCACGCCGGACCGCGAGCACACCGCCCCGGCGGTGGCGCTGGCCGCCCGCGGCTATCACCTGCTCCTCGAGAAGCCGATCGCACCGACCGAGGCCGAATGCCGGCAAGTGGTCGAGGCCGTGCACAAGGCCGGCGTCTTGTTCGCCGTCTGCCACGTGATGCGGTACACGCCCTACACCGCGACCGTCAAACGGGTCGTCGACTCGGGACAGCTCGGCGAGGTGATCAGCCTGCAGCACCTGGAACCGGTCGGTTTCTGGCACCAGGCCCACTCGTTCGTCCGGGGCAACTGGCGCAACAGCACCGAGTCCAGCTTCATGCTGCTGGCCAAGTCGGTTCATGACATCGACTGGCTCCAGTACGTCATGGGCCGGCCCATCCACCGCGTGGCCAGCTTCGGCGGACTGGCCCACTTCACCCGCGACAACCAACCGGCCGGAGCCGCCGACCGGTGCCTGGACTGCGCGGTCGAGCCGGACTGCGCGTACTCCGCGCCCCGCATCT
This sequence comes from Hamadaea sp., assembly GCA_013361475.1. Lineage (GTDB taxonomy): Bacteria > Actinomycetota > Actinomycetes > Mycobacteriales > Micromonosporaceae > Hamadaea. Next base: position 3,665 of record JABFYB010000755.1, on the reverse strand, counting down.
ACGGGCGCTATCTGGCCGCCGGGGCGACCGGCTGGCCGCTGACCGTCCTGCATCCGGAGCCGACCGAGGCCACCATCGAGCAGGCGCTGCGCACCGGGCCATACGGCCGATGCGTGTACGCCTGCGACAACGACGTGGTGGACCACCAGGTCGTGGCATTGGAATTCGCCGGCCAGCGAACCGCGACCTTCACCATGACCGCGTTCACCGAGCACACGCACCGGCGGACCCGGATCTTCGGCACCCGCGGCGAACTCGTCGGCGACGGGGAGACCGTGCGGGTGTTCGACTTCCTGAGTCACACCTGGCACGAGGTGCCCACCGAGATCGTCGGCGACGCTACGGCCGGCGGCGGTCACGGCGGCGGCGACGACGCACTGATGAGCGCGTTCGTCACCGCGGTCGCCACCGGCGATCCGTCGAGCATCCACAGCGGACCGGCCGAGTCGTTGAACTCGCACCTGGCTGTGTTCGCGGCGGAACAGGCCCGGCAGACCGGCGCGCTGGTCACCGTCGAATGACCAGATGAACGGGATCATCGGGCAGGTCACAGAAAGCCCCGCCGGTCGGTGACCGACGGGGCTCTTGTGCGTGTGGCGCTAGCAGTTCGGCGCCGAGGTTCCGACGGAGCAGACCACGCTCACGCCCGACGACGCGGTGCCGGACACGGCGGAGGAGTAGACCGTCTGGGTCTCGGCGTTGAACTTCGGGCCGAACATGTACGTCAGCCCGGAGTATCCGTACGAGTTCACCGAGGTGAGCAGGGTGCCCGCGGTGTAGACGGCCGGATCGGTGGTGCCGTAGATCCAGGGACCGCCGGAGGCTCCGCCGTTCATGTTGCAGGCGACGCCCCAGGTCGGCGCGCCATAAGGGTCGTCGACGGTCGGGCCGGCGCAGTAGATGAGGTCCTTGCCCTTGTACTTGCCCTCGGCGGGATAGCCGAACGCCCACTTCGTCGCGCTGTTCGCGACGGCCGCCGTGTTCAGCCCGTAGCCACCGGTGGCGGCGTCGAGTTCGGCGGTACCGGCACCGGCGATCCGCAGGCCCACCCGCGCGAAGCCGTAGTCGACCCGCACCGTCGCGTCCGTCCCGAAACCGGCGGGGACGAAGTCGTCGTGGGCGGACAACAGGTTGGCCCGCCAGCAGCCGTCCACGCGCGTGGCGCAGTCGTAGTTCGGCTCGGCGTCGAAGTTCGGCATGTACAGGAAGTTGTAGGACCAGCCGTCGGTGCCGTCGAAGACGCAGTGCCCGGCCGTGAGGACGATCGAGTACCCGTTGCTGGTCGAAGCGTCGTTGACGACGCTGCCCGAGCAGATCCAATCGGAGCCGCCCGAGGAGAACAGGATGCGACCCGACCGCTGCTGGATCGCGCCACCGCTGGGCCAGGACGCGCCCGTGACGGTGCTGCCACCGCCGGGCTTGGCGTTGGGGATCATCTTGCCGCTGTCGGTGCGGACGTAATCCCGCGCCTTCGCGTTGGCGATCCGCGCCGGCGTCCAGTACGCGAGGACCCGGGCGTCTTCGGCGCGTACGCCGGCAGCGCCGTGGTCGGTGCCCGCGGCACTGGCGGCCGTCGCGGGATTGATGGACAACAGGGACAGCGCGATCGCGCTGAGCAGGACTAGGGGGCGAGAACGCATGCGACATCCTCTTCAGTTCGCAGGTTCGTGCTGGGGGTGCCGCCATCCAAACCCACCCATGGGTGCCGCACAATGCGGACGATGATGTCCTGACCAGGTAGTGATCAGCTATGCCCCTCCGGGCGGCCGCGTCGTCCTCCGGCCGCGACAGAATCGCTCTGGTGTGGACGTCCGCGGCCAGCAATCCGCCATGCCGGCGCGGTCGCCGAGACGCTCAGGCGCGCTGACCGGTCAGTCCGTCCCAGGCGGCCATGGCCCCGGTGACGACCGCCTCCAACTCAGCCCGGCCGACTCCGTCCCGGGCCTGGATCGACAAGCCGTGCACCACGGTCGTGTAGAACCGGGCGATCGCGTCGAGGTCGTCCGCCGGGACATCCGGGTCGGCGGCCAGACGTTCCCGGATCGCCTCGAACTGGGCACGGCGTCGTTCGGCCAGAAACTCGCGTACGCGATGGTTCTCCACCGCGCCGGTCGGCGCGGCGAGGACGATCAAGCATCCACGCGGCGCGTCGGGGCGGGTGATCTCGTCGGCGGTGGCGCGCAGCATCGCGGCGATGGCGGCACGCGTGGACGGGTGTGCCTGCAGCGCCTGCCGAGGGACGGCGCCCGAGAGTGTCCCGTAGAGGGTGACGGCCTGCCGGAACAGGTCCTCCTTGCTGCCGAAGCAGGCGTAGATGCTGGCGGAGGCGATCCCCATGGCTTCGGCCAGGTCGCTGAGCGAGGTGCCTTCGTAGCCCCGCTCCCAGAACACCTCCAGCGCCTGGCGCAAGGCCACGTCGGCGTCGAAGCCACGCGGTCTGCCGCGAGAAGCCATTCCGCACCCCTGGTTGTTGGTCGTTCGATTCAGAATACCTTGACCGGCGGTGGCCCGCCTGCCAGTATTTCTTGGTCGTTCGAAAAATAATTAGGCGAAGGAGCCCCGCATGCGCGCCCTCCAACAGATCTCGCTCAACGGTCCCGAAGACCTGCGCCTCATCAACGACGCTCCGACGCCGGAGCCCGGCCCGGAGGAGGTGCTGATCCGGGTCGCCGCGGCCGGCGTCAACTTCGCCGACCTTTCCCAAGCCCACGGGACGTTCGCGCACGGTCCCCAGCCTCCGTACCTGGCCGGATTCGAGGCGGCCGGTCCGATCGTCGCCGTCGGCAGCGCGGTGACCGGCCTCGCGCCGGGGACTCACGTCGTGGGCACGAACGTCTTCGGCCTCGGCGCCTTCGCCGAATACATGGTGTTGCCGGCCGTGGCGGCGTTGCCCATTCCCGCCGGTTGGTCGGCCGAGCAGGCCCTCGGACTGACGGTGAACCACCCGACGGCGCTGGCCGCGCTACGGCCGCTGGGCGGTCTCACCGCCGGGCAGACGGTGCTGATCCACGCGGCCGCCGGAGCGACCGGTCAAGCAGCGACGGCCATCGCCAGACACTATGGCGCGAAGGTGATCGCAAGCGCCTCGCCGGCGAAGCATTCGGAGCTCCGGGACGCCGACCACGTGCTGGACTCGCGGAGCACCGACCTCGCCGACCAGGTGCTCGAACTGACCGACGGCGTCGGCGTGGACCTGGTGCTGGAATCGGCCGGTGGCACCACCTTCGAGGCGAGCCTGGCGTCGGCCAAACGCGTGACCGGCCGCGTCGTGGTCATCGGCACCGCCGGCGGCGATGCGACGCTGACCAACTGGGACCTGGTCTACCGGCATCAAGTCCAGGTGATCGGCTTCAACCTCGGTGTCCTGATCCAAACCGCTCCGCAGATCTTCGGCGAAGTCATGGGCGAGGTGTTCACGCTGATCGCTGGCGGAGTCCTGCGACCGGCGCGGCCCACGGTGTACGACCTGGCCGACGGACCCACGGCACTGGCCGCGCTGCAAAGCCGGGCGACGGTCGGCAAGCTGGCGCTACGCCCCTGACCTCCGGACAGCGCGGTCAGTCTCGCGTATCCCACTGGGCCAGTTCGGCGTCGATCTCGTTCTGATCGGCGGTCGCCTCCCGTGCCGTGATCGCGGCCTCCCGGCGATCCATCACCCCGTCGCG